>CAKUKL010000350.1 GCA_934662925.1 uncultured Oscillospiraceae bacterium
GCCCAGAACACGCTCTTGCCCTCGCCGGACAGGTCGATGCCCGTCTGGTCGAACAGGCCGTAATCCTCAAGGTACTGCCAGAAGGTCTCCGCGCCCATGCGCTGGGCAATCTCCATCAGACCCACGTTGCAGGAGTTTTCCAGCACCTGGGTCAGGGTCTGGGAGCCGTGGCCCCCCCGCTTGTGGCAGTGGATGGTAAAGCCGCCGATGTTGCTGGCGCCGCCGCAGTAGAAGGTGTCGCTCATGGACACGACGCCTTCCTCCAGCGCCGCCGCCACCGTCATGGGCTTGAAGGTGGAGCCGGGCTCGTAGCCGTCGCTGAGGGCCTTGTTGCGCAGCTGCGTCTCGTAGGCGGACTTCCACGCGGCGGCGTACTCGTCGCTGTCCTTGCCGTATTTGCTCTCAACGCTGCTCAGCTGCGCCAGAAGGTTCTGGTCGATGATCGTATCGTAGTCGTTCGGGTCGAAGTCCGGGCTGCTGGCCATGGCGTAGATGGCTCCGGTCTGGGGGTTCATAGCGATGACGATGCCGCCGTTCTGCACGTCGTAGGACTCCACGCCCTCCTGCAGAAGCTGCTCCGCCATGGACTGGATGGACGCGTCAATGGTGAGGGTCAGGCTCTGGCCGTCCTCGGCATCCATGTAGTTTTCATAGGTGGACAGCATCTGGAAGCCCGCGCCGGTCTTGGCGGTGACCACCCGCCCGGCCTGCCCGGACAGCACGTCGTTGTAAACGGCCTCAAGCCCCTGGGCGCCCACCTTCTCGTCGCCGCTGGTGGACGTCTGGGACATGTAGCCCAGCAGATGGGACGCCACGGTGCTCTGGGTGTAGTACCGCTTGGAGGTGGGGGTGAGGTAGAGCATGCCGGACATGCCCACATCCTTGTTCTCCTTGATAAAGGCCCGGATCTTCTCCGCGTCCTCGTCCTCCAGATAGCTGGCCAGCTTCTCATACCGGGAGTTGGTCTTTTCCAACCGCTGCTGGAGGGTGTCGGCGTCCAGCCCCAGCGTCTCGGACAGGAAATCCCGGATCTTCTCCCGGGTGTCGTTGATGGTCTGCTGGACCTTCACGTTGTCCACGTTGCCGTTCTCGTCCTTGTAGTCCTTACTGTTCTCCGCCTTGGTCTGGATGGTGACGATAAGGTCCTTGGGGGAGAGGATGAGGTTATAAGTGGTGGCGGACATGGCCAGCGTCCGGCCGGAGGCGTCGTAAATGCTGCCCCGGCTTGCGCTCACGGACACGTCCCGGGTCTGGATATTGGCCGCCCGCTCGGTCCATGTGTCATGCTCGGTGATCTGGAGCTTCCAGAGCTGCACCCCCAGCGGGATGAACAGCGCCGCGCCGAACACCGCCATGAGGAAGATGGTCCGGCGCAGAAGGCTGCGGTTGGCCCTGCGGTCCGGCTGTTTTCTGCTGCGCTTTCTGGGTTCGTCCACAAGGCTGCTCCTTTCGTCTCTGGTCCCCACCGGGGAAATCAGGCTGCGCTCCGCCGCGGCTCCAAAACAGCGGCAAAGGGCGTAAGACACCCATCGTTCTTACGCCCCACGTCTTTGTATTGTCGGGTCTGTTCCAAGTGTATTTTCATTCCGGCCCGGTTATGACATGATACTGCTGAAGATCTGCTCCAGCCGGTCCACCAGTCCGTGGACGCCGGAGGAGGCCCGCTCGTAATAGACGACGCTGTCCGCCTCGGACAGGTCGAGGTACACCGTGTTGGCGGCAGACGCCTTCACCATAGCGCCGCTGGCGGTCATCTGCTGCTCGATGGCGGCAAGGTCGTAGGCCAGCTCGTACTGCGCCTGAAGCTTCTTCTCCTCGCTCTTCAGCTCGGTGAGTTCCTTCTGAAGGTCATAGGTCTGGTCGGCCACCGTCACCAGCTGGATGCCGGCGGACAGCACCATGAACAGGCACACCGCCACCGCCATGAAGCCCACGATGGCGAACAGCGACACCGCGCCCTGCTCCCGGACCTCAACGCTGGGCCGGGCCGCCACCCGCTCCCGGGGCTGCACCCGGGGACGGCGCTGGGGCTGGGGTGCCTCCCGGCGGGCGGGCTGACGCGCCGCGCTGCCGTCGTACTGGGGCTGGTAGGCCACGCTGCCGTATGTGGAATATCTTCTTCTGCGCTCAGTCGCCATAATGGTTCTCCTTTGATC
>CAKUKL010000351.1 GCA_934662925.1 uncultured Oscillospiraceae bacterium
GTCATTTCCCTGCCCACCGTGGTGAAATGGACCTTCAACTACGGCGCGGGGACGCCCTGCGACAGCTACGAGGTCACCTGCCTGTGGGACATGGGGCAGGAGCTTGAGCTGGCGGACGCCTGCCGGTTTTACGCCGAGCACGAGGGGGAACGGGTGTTCACCGGCGTGGTGGATGAATACGCCTGCGTGCTGGACGCAAAGGGCGGGCGGCTGGAGCTGTCCGGCCGGGGCATGGCGGCGCTGCTGCTGGACAACGAAGCAATGCCTGCGGAGTACCAGACGGCCACGGCGGCGGACATCGCGGCGGACCACATCACGCCCTACGGCATCGAGACGGTGGGCGGTGGGAGTCTCAAGGGCGTGCGCAGCTTTTACATCACCAGCGGCACCAGCGAGTGGAGCGCGGTGCGGGAGTTCATGGAGTACTACAACGGCGTGGAGCCCCGGTTCGACCGGCGGGGGCGGCTGCTCATGGATCCGCCGGAGGACGGGGAGACACTGGTGGTGGACGATAAAACGCCGGTGTCCGCGCTGGAATACCGGCGGGACCGCTACGGCGTGCTCAGCGAGGTGATCGTCCGGCGGAGGACGGCGGGGGGCCGCCAGAGCGTGACGGACGGGGCATTCATCGCTCAGGGCGGCCGGGCGCGGCGGGTGGTCACCGTCCCCAACACCACGGGGACGGCGGCCATGCGGTACACCGGGGACTATCAGCTCCGGGCGTCCCGCAGCGGCCTTGTGCGGTGCACCCTGACGGCGGCGGGCGGCTTCCTCGCGGAGCCGGGACAGCTGGTCCGCATCGCCCGGAAGGGCTTTGGGGCCAACGGGATCTACCGGGCGGTGCGGGTGCAGGTCAGTTGCGACGAAAACGGCCTGTATACCCGGATGGAGCTCGGAGAAAAGTGACGGAGGAAAGAGTATGTGGCTGAGCAGACAGCAGAAGCGGCCCCATCAGGCCGGAGAGGGTCAGGTGGGCCGCGTGACCATCGGCGGCGACCATGTTGCGGTGCTGCTGGACAGCGAGCGGCGGGGGCTTGAGGTCTACGGCCCCGGCGGCTACCGCTGGAAGCCCGGTGCGGGACAGCGGGCGCTGGTCATTCAGGGCAGGGGGGAGATCCCCTGCATCGCCGGCGTCCGGGCGGATCAGGCTGCGCCGGAGCAGGTGACGGTGGAGAGCGCGGGCGGGGGAAAGCTGGCGCTGGACGGCGCGGACGCGGGGCTGTCCGGGGAAAAAGTCAAGCTGAACGGGCAGGTCTATGTAAACGGCGAGGAGCTGGAGGTGCTGATCGCCCGGGTGCTGGCACAGCTGCTGGCGGCCATGGGATAGGAGCGAGAGCATGGAATTGCGGATGAAGGACCGGGATTACGCGGTGGAAAACGGCGGGACGGTGAGCCTCACCGGGGCGGAGGAGCTGCTGGCCCGGGCGCTGTTCAGGCTGACGGTGCGGCGGGGGTCGTTTCCGTTCCTGCCGGAGCTGGGCAGCCGGATGTATCTGCTGCGGCGGGCGAAGCCGGGACAGCGGGAGAGCCTTGCCCGGCAGTACGCGGCGGAGGCGCTGGCGGACGAGCCGGAGCTTGCCGTCACCGGTGCGCTGGTGCGGGCGGACGGAGAGCGGCTGTGGGTGGACGTGCAGCTCTACAGCGGCGGGCAGACGCTGACGGCGTCGGCGGAACTATGACAGGGGTGTGAAATGAAGAGCGTCGAAGAGATCTATCAGGAGCTGTGCGCGAGGTTCAGCGAGGCCACGGGGTTGACCGCCGCCGGGGGCGGCGACCTGTCGGTGCGGTTTTACGCCGTGGCGGCGGAGCTTTACAGCCTGTACGTGCAGGCGGAGTGGACAAGGAACCAGTGCTTCCCCCAGACGGCGGAGGGGGAGCAGCTGGACCGGCACGCCGCCCTCCGGAGAGTGACCCGCCGGACGGCGGCGAAGGCGGAGGGCGTCATCCGGTTTTACGTGGAGTCGGCCCGGGAGGACGATGTGGCCGTGCCCGCGGGCACGGTGTGCATGACGGCGGGGCAGGTGCGGTTCGAGACCGCGGAGGACGGCGTGATCACGGCGGGGGCGCTGTACGCGGATGTTCCCGCCCGGGCGGCGGAGGCCGGAGTGAGCGGCAACGCGGCGGCGGGACCGATCCTGTCCATGGCTG
>CAKUKL010000352.1 GCA_934662925.1 uncultured Oscillospiraceae bacterium
TTCGCACGAACGAAAAGTCACCCCAGCGGAGCGTCCGCGGAGGACGCTCATAGTCCCTCGCCGGACTTCCGGCGAATACGAAAAATCGAATCCGCGTTTTCTCCCTAAGCGTGCTTTTGGTTCCTTTTCGCACGAGCGAAAAGGAACTCGCCGTCAGGCGAAACCTGACCTCTCGCCGATTTTTCGGCGAATACGAAAAAGGTTTCAGGGCTTCGCCCTGCGTTTTATGGTATGCATTCAATGCTTTAAGCATTGAACACATACCCCAGCCCCCGGCGGGTGACGATGAACTTCGGCTCGGCGGGGTCGTCCTCGATCTTCTCGCGCAGGCGGCGGATGGCCACGTCCACGGCCCGGACGTCGCCCACGTAGCCCTCGTAGTTCCAGACCTGTTCCATGAGGGCCTCACGGGAAAAGACCTGTCCCTTGTGGGCGGACAGCAGGCGCACCAGCTCGTACTCCCGCTGGGTCAGCTCCAGCGCCTCGCCGTCCTTGCTGACGGTCATGGCCTGGGGGTCCACGGTGATGCGGCCCAGCTCCAGCCGCCCGGCGGCGGGGGCGGGCGCGGCGGCGGTCATGCCCGTGCGGCGGATATTGGCCTTTACACGGGCCAGCAGCTCCCGCATGGAGAAGGGTTTTGTGATGTAATCGTCGGCGCCCAGCTCAAGGCCCAGCACCTTGTCCGTCTCCTCCTCGCGGGCGGTGAGCATGATGACCGGGGTGGCCCGGCCCTCCGCCCGGAGACGGCGGCAGACCTCGAAGCCGTCCAGTTCCGGCAGCATCAGGTCCAGCAGGATGAGGTCCGGGTCCTGCTCCAGCGCCAGCTTCAGGCCGGTAGCGCCGTCGTAGGCCTCCAGCGTGTCATAGCCGTCCCGGACCAGATTGAAGACCAGAATGTCCACGATGTTTTTCTCGTCCTCTACCACGAGGATCTTTTTGCCCATGGTCAGTCCTCCTTATACCGGTACGCCGCCCGCAGGATGGCGGCCACGGATTTGCTGTCCTCCAGACGGCCGTCCGCCGCCATGGCAACGGCTTCGTCAAAGGGCACGGTCACCTGCTCCAGAAATTCGTCCTCGTCGGGGTGGGTCTCGCCGAAGGTCAGGTCCCGGGCCAGATAGAGGTGCTGAAGCTCGTCGCAGAAGCCGGGGGTGGGCAGCAGGCGGCCCAATTCGGTCCAGCGCCCGGCGTGGGCGCCGGTCTCCTCGCTCAGTTCCCGCTGGGCGGCGGCAAAGGGGTCCTCGCCGGGCTCCAGCTTGCCGGCGGGCACCTCCAGCACCGCCCGGCCGCAGGGATAGCGGAACTGCCGCACCAGACGCAGGTTCCCGTCATCGTCGATGGGGACGATGACCACCGCGCCGGGGTGGCGGACCACCTCGCGGTAGGCGGTCTTGCCGTTGGGGAGCTGTACGGTGTCCAGCCGGACGTGGAGCAGCTTGCCGTCGTAGGCGGGCTGGCTTTCCAGCAGCGTTTCTTTCAGATCCATGACGTTGTCCTCCGGAGAATAAGATCAGAGCCGCGCCCCGCGTCGGGGCGCTGTGCAGTCGTTTGCGTACATTATATCACGGCTCCGCCCCGGATTCCAGCCCCCGGCGGGGGGCGATGCCGTACTTTTTCATTTTGCGGTACAGGGTGGTGCGGCCCACGCCCAGCCGCTGGGCTGCCTGTCCCTGCCGGTAGCCGCAGGCCTCCAGCGCGTCCAGAATGGCCTGCCGCTCGGCGGCCTCCATGGTGGAGGGGGCGGGAAGCCCGGCGGAGACGGGGGCGGAGGACGCTTCGCCGTCGTGGGGGAGGGCGGCGGCGGCCTGCTCCCCGCCCACGGTCTGGCCCGAGGCGCTGATGCCCAGCCGGAGCACCACATTGCGCAGCTGGCGCACGTTGCCCGGCCAGCGGTAGGCGGTGAGCACGTCCAGCGCATCGGGCGAGAAGCGGACGGGCAGGTTTTCCCGCTGGACAAAGTGGTCCACCAGCAGGGGGATGTCCGACGGGCGCGCCCGCAGGGGCGGGACGCTGATCTCGATGGTGGACAGGCGGTAATAGAGGTCGGAGCGGAACCGGCCCGCGGCGGCCAGCGCGTGGAGATCGGCGTTGGTGGAGGCCATGACCCGGGTGTCCATGACC
>CAKUKL010000353.1 GCA_934662925.1 uncultured Oscillospiraceae bacterium
GGCCTTCACCACTTCCTCCACGTTCTCCCGGGCGGCGTTGATGGTCACGACGCCGGGGCACACCTTTTTGGCAAATTCCAGCCGGGTGTCGGACACGTCGGACACCATGACCAGCGCCGGCTCCTGACTGGTGATGCAGGCCAGCGCCATCAGGCCGATGGTGCCGGTGCCGACCAGAAATACCGTCTTGCCCTTCAGGTCTCCGCCCTTGTTTACCGCCCGGTAGCTCACCGCCAGCGGCTCCATCATGCTGCCGATCTCATAGGAGATGTCGTCCCCCAGCTTGAAGCAGCTGTTCTCCGGCACGCACAGATACTCGGCAAAGGCTCCGTCCGTATCCAGCACGCCGTAGGAACGCTTGTGGATGCACATATGGTCATAGCCGGACAGGCAGTTTTCGCACTTGCCGCACCAGTAGTGCGGAAACGCGGAGACACGGTCGCCGATCTTCAGCTCGCCGCAGCCCTCGCCCAGCTCCACGACCTCACCGGAAAATTCGTGGCCCATGATCATGGGCGGGATGCGCCGGCCGCTGATCCCCAGAAAACCCGGGATATCGCTGCCGCAGATGCCGGTGGCCCTGATCTTCAGCTTGACCTCGCCGGTCCCGGGGGAAACGTCGGGCACATCCCTGAATACCAGCTTGCCGGGCTCTTCCATCACGATTGCTTTCATATTTTTCAACCTCCAGGCTGTGCCGGGATCACCCGACGCTTATTTGCCGTTTTTGATATAGATTTTGCCCAGTGCCGCCGGCTCGCCGCTCTTGTCCGAGAAAATGGCCAGCACCAGCACCGTGGCAATATAGGGAACCATCTTGAAGATATAGGAATTGATGCCGGAATTGAGCAGCAGCGGAATACCGGTATACACGTAGGAAACGGTCTTGAACAGCGCAAAAAAGAAGGACGCAAACAGGATGCGGTTGGGCTTCCACTGGCCAAAGCACAGCACCGCCAGCGCCAGAAAACCGTACCCGCCCACGGCAGCGCCGAACTCCGTGGCGTTGGGGATGACCCAGGTCACGCCGGCGAGGCCGCAGAGAAAGCCGCTGATCATCACGCCCTTATAGCGGTAGCGGTACACGTTCACGCCGACGGAATCCGCCGCGTGAGGGTTCTCGCCGCAGGCCCGCAGGCGCATGCCGAACCGGGTGCGGTACAGCACAAACAGCGCCGCAGCCCACACCAGAAAACCCACCAGCGTCGTGAGATAGGTCTTGGTGAACAGCACCTGACCCAGCAGCGGGATCTTGCTCAGCCCCGGCACCTCCATCACCCGGAAGGTGTTGGTGTAGCCGACCTGGAGCACGCCCAGCGTGGCCTTGGCCACAATGATGCACAGCGCCGGCGCCAGCAGGTTGATGGCGATGCCGCTGATGACCTGATGGGCGTGCATGTTGATGCAGGCGAAGGCGTGCAGCAGGCTCAGCAGTAGGCCCGCAAGGCCGCCGATGAGCAGCGCCAGGATCAGCACCCACTGGCCGGAAAAACCACGGACCTGCATAATGCGGATGAAATACGTGCCGCAGAAGGCGCCGATGATCATCAGGCCCTCCAGCGCCATGTTCTGCACACCGCCCCGCTCGGAGAACATGCCGCCGATGGCGGCCACCAGCAGAGGGATCATGCAGTAAACGGCCTGACGCAGAATAAAGCAGATGGTATTGAAGTCCATGTTACCTTTCTCCTCCTTCTCCGGCCGCAGCCGCCCGGGCCTTTTTTTCGCGCCGCCGCTCCGCGGCCGCCTTCAGGTTTGGCAGACGCAGATGGACCGGTCCCCGCAGCACGGTGGTGAACGCGCACAGGAAGATGATGGCGGATGTGATGATATCGACCATCTCCGGCTCCAGACCATAGGCCTGCATATACAGGCCGCCGGTGTTCAGAAACGCCACAAACAGACTGGTGAACACCATGCCGATGGGGTGAGACATGGCCAGCAGAGCTACGTTGAAGCCCGTCCAGCCATTGCCCAGAGCCGTGTCGGAGATCTGGTAATGGACGGAACCGGTCATTACGAACATAGCGCCGGCCACGCCAGCCATGAAGCCTGACAGCGCCAGCGACGCCATGCTGGTAACGCCGGTATTGATCCCGGCGTAGCGCGCGGCCTCGATG
>CAKUKL010000354.1 GCA_934662925.1 uncultured Oscillospiraceae bacterium
CCAGTACACTGGTATGTTCAAGGGCTACAACGTCATTTTCCTGACGCTGGAGGGCTTCTCCGGCTATGCCATCGACCCGGAGCTGACGCCCACGCTGTATAAGCTGGCCAACGAGGGCTTTGTATTTAAGAACTTCTATACCGCCCTCCATTACACCAGCACCTCCGGCGGCGAGTGCCAGAATCTGCTGGGCCTGTACCCCAAGGACGGCAACCCGTCCTCCATGAAGCGAACCGGCGTGCTGGGCACCAACTGCTACTTTTCGCTGGCCCAGCAGCTGGGCCGTCTGGGCTACACCAATCTTGGCTATCACGGCAATACGGATATGTACGGCCGCTACGCGTCCCACACCAATCTGGGCTACACATGGAAGCAGTATCAGACCGGCCTTCAGCTGGAGATGAACTCCGACGGCAGCAACTACCTCTGGCCTCAGCGGGACAAGTATGTCATCGACGCCAGCGTGGACGACTATATCTACAGCGACACGCCCTTCAATATCTACTACCTGACCATCAGCGGCCATATGCCGTACAGCAACAACCGTGTGGCGAACCAGTACCGGGATCTGGTGGACGGCCTGCCGTACAGCGACACCACCAAGAACTATGTCGCCACTGTCATCGAGGTGGACCGGGCGTTGGAAGAGCTGCTCACCAAGCTGGAGGAGGCGGGGCAGCTGGACAAGACGCTGATCGTCGCAAGCCCCGACCATGTGCCGTACTTCAACGTGGACACTCTGGAAGAGCTGTCCGGGGAGAAATTCGGCTCTTCCGAGGATCTGGAAAACCTCAAGGAGAGCAGCATCAACGTGGATGTCTATAAAAATACCCTCTTCATCTGGTCCGCCAGCATGGAAGAGCCGGTGTATGTGGACAAGGTGTGCTGTCAGGTGGATATTTTGCCCACCGTCTCCAACCTGCTGGGGCTGGAATATGATTCACGGATGCTGTCCGGCTCCGACATCCTCTCCGACAGCGAGGGGCAGGTCATTTTCCACTCCCGCAGCTGGCTGACGGACAAGGGCTACTACAACCGCTATACGCAGGAGTTTACCCCGGCGGCGGGCGTCACCATGACGGCGGAGGAGCAGGAGTCCTATGTGGACTCCATGAAGAAGCAGGTCACCAATAAGCTGTCCTGCACGGAGCTTATCATTGAGAACGATTTCTACGACTACGTATTCAACAAATTCCAGGGGTGACCCTGGCAGACGGAGGGGAACCCTATGATCATTTTGCCCGCCATTGACCTGAAGGACGGGAAGGTCGTGCGCCTGTATCAGGGCGACTTCGGCACGGTCCATCAGGTGGCCGACGACCCGCTGAGTACCGCCCGGGCCTTTTATGATGCCGGCGCCCGGTACATCCACATGGTGGATCTGGACGGCGCGAAGGACGGCGTCCGCCAGAACAGCGCCATTGTGGCGGCCGTGGCAAAGACCGGCCTGCGGGTAGAGCTGGGCGGCGGTATCCGTTCCATGGACGACCTGCGCGCGGTGTTCGGCATGGGCGTGTGGCGGGCGGTCATCGGCTCGGCGGCAGTGACGGACCCGGAATTTGTCCGTCAGGCGGTGACGGAATACGGCCCGGAGCGCGTCGCCGTGGGCGTGGACACCAGAGACGGAAAGGTCAAGACCGCCGGCTGGGTGGAGGACTCCGGACTGGACTATCTCGAATTCACAAGTCAAATGGCGGCAATCGGTGTAAGGAAAATTATCTTTACAGACATTGCCACGGACGGGACGCTGGAAGGTCCGGCCTATGACCGGCTGGCGGCCCTTCAGGCGCACGTGAACTGCGACATTATCGCCTCCGGCGGCGTGTCCTGCAACGAGGACATCGTCCGGCTCCGGGACATGGGCATGTATGGCGCCATTATCGGCAAGGCCTATTATGCCGGGACGGTGGATCTGGCCCGGGCGGTAAAGGAGGCGGGGGAGCAGTGTTAGCCAAACGCATCATTCCCTGTCTGGACGTCCGGGACGGACGGGTGGTCAAGGGCGTCAACTTTGTGAACATCCGGGATGCCGGAGATCCGGTAGAGCTTGCGACCTACTATTCGGATCAGGGTGCGGACGAGATCGTGTTTCTGGACATCACCGCCACC
>CAKUKL010000355.1 GCA_934662925.1 uncultured Oscillospiraceae bacterium
GCGGAAAAGATCAAGGACGTGGAGGGCGCGCGGGCCTGCATGCGTCAGGTGCTGGCCGACTACCTCACCGGCGGCGACATGGCGGTGGATATGTCCCGGAAGCCCGCCGTGGTGCTGTTCATCGGCGTCAACGGCGTGGGCAAGACCACGTCCATCGGCAAACTGGCCGCCCGCTGGAAGCGGGAGGGCAAGAAGGTCCTGCTGTGCGCCGGAGACACCTTCCGCGCCGCCGCGGCGGATCAGCTCACCATCTGGTCTGAGCGGGCCGGGGTGGACATCATCAAGCAGCACGAGGGGGCGGACCCCGCCGCCGTGGTGTACGACGCCATGAGCGCCGCCAAGGCCCGGAAGTCCGACGTGGTGCTGGTGGACACCGCCGGACGGCTCCACAACAAGCAGAACCTGATGAACGAGCTGAACAAAATTTCCCGGGTCATTGACCGGGAGTGCCCGGATTCCAGCCGGGAGACACTGCTGGTGCTGGACGCCACCACCGGGCAGAACGGTCTCATTCAGGCCAAGCAGTTCGCGGAGGCCGCGGGCATCACCGGCATCGTGCTCACCAAGCTGGACGGCACGGCCAAGGGCGGTATCGTGATCGCCATCGCCAAGGAGCTGGGAGTTCCTGTGAAATTTGTCGGCGTGGGCGAGGGCGTGGACGATCTCCAGCCCTTTGACGCGAAAGCATTTACGGAGGCGTTGTTGTAATGGCAGTTTATCTCGTTATCTGGGCCGCTGTGCTGGCCTACGGCGTGTGGTACGCCGTGAACCCCATGCGTGTGCTGAGCAAGAAGTATATGGGCGACGAAGTGCCCCCGGTGGCCGTCAAGACCGCCCGGATCATGGGCGTGGTGCTGGCGGTCATCGGCGTTGTGGGCATTATCGTGACCATCGTCAAGGCCGTGGCGGCCGCGTAAGGAAAGGAAGGTATCCCAATGTCCCGCATCGACGGAAGAAACTTCAACGAGCTGCGCAATGTGCGGTTCGAGACTGATTTTGTCAAATTTCCAGAGGGCAGCGTGCTGGTCACCTGCGGCAATACCAAAGTGCTGTGCTGCGCCAGCGTGGAGGACCGCGCCCCCAAGCATGTGCCGGAGGGCACCGGCTGGGTGACGGCGGAGTATTCCATGCTGCCCCGGGCCAACCGGGAGCGCTCCCGCCGGGATGTGTCCAAGCTGAAGCTGTCCCCCCGCTCCGCGGAGATCCAGCGGCTCATCGGCCGGTCCCTCCGGGCGGCGGTGGATCTGACCATGCTGCCCGACCTGTCCATCACCGTCGACTGCGACGTGCTTCAGGGCGACGGCGGCACCCGCACCGCCTCCGTCACCGGCGGCTTTATCGCCCTGTCCCTCGCCTGCGATAAGCTGGTGCGGGACGGCGTGCTGCTCCGCAGCCCCATCAAAAACTACGTGGCTGCCGTATCCGCCGGCATCGTGGACGACCAGCCCATGCTGGACCTGTGCTACGAGGAGGACTCCTCCGCCATGGTGGACCTCAACTGCGTCATGAACGACGCCGGGGAGCTCATCGAGATCCAGGGCACCGGCGAGGGCCGGGCCTTCACGCTGGCCGAGCAGCAGGAGCTGGTGGCCCTGTGCCAGAAGGGCATCAAGGAACTTATCGCCAAGCAGAAGGCCGTGCTGGAGGGTCTGAAATGAAGCTGGTTTTAGCAAGCAAAAACGAGAAAAAGCTCAAGGAGATGCAGGACATCCTGTCCCAGATGGGGGTGGAGGTGTGTCTGGAGTCCGCCGTGGGCGTGGACGTCGACGTGGAGGAGACGGGCACTACCTTTGAGGAGAATTCTCTGCTGAAGGCGAAGGCCGTCATGGAGGCCAGCGGCCTGCCCACCATCGCCGACGACTCCGGCCTGTGCGTGGACGCGCTGGGCGGCGCGCCGGGGGTGTACTCCGCCCGCTACGGCGGGCCGGGGCTGGACGACACCGGCCGCTATAAGCTCCTTCTGGAAAACATGAAGGGCCAGCCCCGGGCGGCAAAATTCGTGTCCGTCATCACCTGCTGCTTCCCCAACGGGGATGTGCTCACCGCCCGGGGGGAGTGCCCCGGCACCATCGCCTTCGTCCCCATGGGCAACGACGGATTTGGCTATA
>CAKUKL010000356.1 GCA_934662925.1 uncultured Oscillospiraceae bacterium
AGAGCCAGTTCAAAAAGACAGTCCGTTCCTCCGGCGGCAGCTTGGACGCCTGATGGACGGCGTTGGACGTGGTGTACCGGTCGGCCACCATCAGGCCGCCGTTTTCGTAGTAGCCGCCCCAGTCCTGCTTATACCCGGCATACCGGTCCACGGCGTAAAAGGTGGACGCGGCGTAGGCGTTGACGTCGGAGGGATGGGAGCCGAACTTTCCCCCCAGATAGAGCCGCACCAGCGCCGAGGACTCCTCCTGATACCGGGGAAACACCATGGTGCGGAACTCCTGCCCCCGGGCGCGCAGCGCCTCGCAGGCCAGCCGGAACTGGGTGGACTTACCGGAGCCGTCCGTCCCCTCAAATACGATCAGCTTCCCGGACATGGGAAACACCTCCAAATCAAGTTCTGCTTACTTGCCGCGCAGCCGCGCCCCGGCGGCGGACACCAGAAACAGCGGCAGCTTCGCCATCCGCCCGATGCGGGACGGCTGGGTGCACAGGCGGTAGAACCACTCCATGCCCAGCTTCTGGAACGCCTCCGGGGCCCGCTTCACCGTCCCGGCGAACACGTCCAGCGAGCCGCCCAGACCCACCAGCAGCTTCGCACCGGTGGCCGCGCCGTTGGCGGCGATCCACTTCTCCTGCTTGGGCGCGCCGAGGCAGACGAACACCGCCTCCGCCCCGCTGTCCCGGATGGCCTGCACCACCGGCCCGTCCTCCTTGAAGTAACCGTCGTGGGTGCCGCAGATCACAAGGCCGGGGTACTTCGCCTGCAGGTTGGCCGCCGCCATCTCCGCCACGCCGGGCTTCGCCCCCAGCAGGTACAGCCGCCGCCCGGTCTGCGCCATGCGCTCCATGAGGGCGGAGGCGAACTCGATGCCCGGCACCCGGCCCTTCAGCGGCCGGCCCAGAATTTTCGCCGCGTGGATGACGCCCACGCCGTCCGCCAGCACCAGCGACGCGTCCGCCAGTATTCCGGCAAACTCCGAGTCCTTCTCCGCGATCTGCACGATCTCCGGGTTTGGGGTGGCCACCAGATGTGGCCCCTCCTCGTCCAGCAGGGCCATGCCCCTGTCCACCGCTTCCTCCAGCGTCACGTCGTCAAAGGCGACGCCCAGCACATCGGTACGCACCGTTTTGCTCCTTCCCGCCGGTGCGCAGGGCGCACCGACCCATTATCATTTTCAGGTCATTTTACCACAACCGTTCCCAAAAGTCCATCCCGAAGGCCAACTGTTCACAGACTGTCCAAAACCTCCCCCGGCAAAATCACCAGCCCGTCCGTTGATTTCGCGTAAAAAACCGTGTGTTTTCTCCTTGACATCAACGCATTAAAGCGTTATACTGTCCTCACTGAGCCGGAACGGCTCTGTATTCTTTGTCTCGCCGCTTTGTTGCCGCAAAGCAATAAAGCAATTGTTTTGTCTGGAGGAAATGAAAATGAAAAAGCTCTCCCGCATCCTCGCGATGGTCATGGCGCTGGCCATGGTCCTCGCTCTGGCCGGATGTTCCAACTCCGGCTCCGGCGACAACAACAGCGCCGCCCCGTCCGACAACACCGAAACTCAGACCCCCGACGCCAACACCCCCGATGACGGCGGCGACGCCCAGACCTATGTGGTGGGCATCTGCCAGCTGGCGCCCCACGTGGCGCTGGACGCCGCCACCCAGGGCTTCAAGGACGCTCTGGTGGAGGCCCTCGGCGACAGCGTGCAGTTCGACGAGCAGAACGCCGCCGGCGAGTCCGCCACCTGCGCCACCATCGTCAACGGCTTTGTCTCCAAGGGCGTGGACCTGATCCTGGCCAACGCCACCCCCGCCCTGCAGGCCGCCGCCTCCGCCACCGGTGACATCCCCGTTCTGGGCACCGCCGTCACCGAGTACGGCGTGGCGCTGGGCATCGACGGCTTCACCGGCACCGTGGGCACCAACGTCTCCGGCACCTCCGATCTGGCCCCGCTGGACGAGCAGGCCCAGATGATCAAGGACTGGTGCCCCGACGCCAAGACCATCGGCCTGCTGTACTGCTCCGCCGAGGCCAACAGCAAGTATCAGGTGGACACCATCCAGACCTATCTGGAAGCCCTCGGCTACACCTGCACCCAGT
>CAKUKL010000357.1 GCA_934662925.1 uncultured Oscillospiraceae bacterium
GGACATGCCTATGTTCCGGCGGAGCTGTTCGAGGAATTTTTTGACGAGGTCACGGTAGACGGCACCACGGTGACGGTGGAGCCGCAGGTTTACGAATTGCAGGGATAAAAAGAGCAGGCCCCGGTCCGGGGCCTGCTCTTCTTGTATGATGCGGTGTTATCTGCCGGACAGCGCGGCAAAGGCCGCGTCCGCCATGGCCTTCCGGTCCAGCGGCGCGCCGCCCAGAAACTGTTCCAGCGCCAGAACCCCTTGCCACACCAGCATGGGCAGGCCGTTCATGGTGGCAAGGCCCCGCTCCCGGGCGCGGCGGAGCAGCTCCGTCTCCGCCGGGTCGTAAATGAGGTCGCACACCACGGCGTCCGCCGGGAGGAAGTCCACGAAGGTCAGGTCGGAAAACTGCCCCAGCCCGGTCATGCCCAGATTGGTGCAGTTGATGAGGATCTGGGTGGACTCCGCCGTCTGGGACAGGGTGGCGGGGTCGAAGCCCGCGTGGCTCATGCCGCCGCCCGCGGCATGGCACAGGGCGGAGGCCCTGACGGCGTCCCGGGCGCACACCGTCACCCGGCTGGCCTTGGCCCGGAGCAGCGCCGGGGCCACCGAGCGGGCCGCGCCCCCGGCCCCCAGAAGGGTGACGGAGCGGTCGGCCACGGCGTGGCCCCGCTGCTCCAGTGCGGCGACGAAGCCGTCCCCGTCGGTGCTGAAACCCCAGAGCTGCCCGTCCCGCAGGCAGACGGTGTTCACCGAGCCGGTGCGCTCCGCGCTCTCGTCCCGCCGGTCCACCAGCTCATAAAGGGCCTGCTTGTGGGGCATGGTGGCGTTGAAGCCGGTGAATTCCCCGGCACGGACCCGCTCCAGAAAGGCGGGCAGCTCACCGGCGGCGACGTGCTGGGCGGTGTAGCTGCCCGGGCGGCCCAGCGCCGCCAGCATGGCGGTCTGGATCTTCGGGGACAGGGAGTGGGCCACCGGGTCGCCGATGACGCACAGCCGGGGGGCGCCGGCGGTCCGGTTCAGGAAGTGGTCCATGGCCCGGAGGTAGCCGTCGAAGCCCAGCCCATAGATCTGGCCCACGCAGGCGGGGGCGGTGACGGAAATGGCCCGGAAGGGCTCCCGCTGGTCGATGTGGCTGATGTGGACCTCGTAGGCGGGGACGTCCACCGCCTTCAGCGCGTCCAGAATGGCGTAGCTGTAATGGGTGTACGCGCCGGGGTTGATGATGATGGCGTCGTACACGCCGTCGGCGGCGTGGATCTCGTCGATGATGGCCCCCTCGTGGTTGGACTGATAGCAGCGGGCGGTGGAGCCGTGCTCCTTCGCGTACCCCTCGATGAGGGCGCACAGGTCGGCGTAGCTGGACTTGCCGTAGATGCCCGGCTCCCGCTTGCCCAGCAGGTTCAGGTTGGGGCCGTTGATGATGAGAAAGTTCATGTGCAGTTCTCCTCCCGCTGTAAGATGTCGAGGATCATCCGGGCGGCGGCCTCGGCGCTGTCCGCGCCGCGGATGACGTAGTCCGCCCACGATTCGTAAATTGGGGCGCGCTGGGCGTAGCGCGCCAGAAAGGCGTCCCGCCCCTGCTGGGCCAGCGGGCGGCCGGAGACGTCCAGCATGTCATAGGTCTCGCCGGGGTCCCGGTCCCGCCAGAACACGACGCCGCTGTATTTCAGGCTGGCGATGCAGTCCGGCCGCAGGGGAAGGCCGCCGCCGCAGGCGATGATGAGATCCTGCCGCAGGGCAAGCTCCTCGCTGACGCCCAGCTCCTCGTCCCGGAAAAAGTCCTCGCCCTTTTGGGTAAAAATGTCGGAAACGGACATGCCCGCGCGCCGCTCGATGAGTTCGTCGGTGTCCACCAGCTCCCGGCCCAGCGCCTGCGCCAGATGGCGGCCGATGGAGGACTTGCCGCAGCCCATCATGCCGATGAGAACGATGTTTTTCATGGTGTCCTCACTCCGTGTCGTCGGCCTTGTAGTTGCCGAGGATGCGCAGGGTCTCGGCGCACTGGCTCATCTCCCGGAGGATGCTGTCCATGCCGTAGGCGGCCAGATCGCCGGTGAAGTCCACGAAGAAGCGGTACTCCCAGCTCCGGCCGGGGATGGGC
>CAKUKL010000358.1 GCA_934662925.1 uncultured Oscillospiraceae bacterium
TGTCGTCCTTATTTTCGCCCACGAACAGGCAGACGTAATTGCCCTTCACCACGATCTCGGAGTTGTTCTCCCACTCCTCCATGGTCTCGGGATACCACGCGCCGCCGGGGCCGTTGCCGTCACCCACCATGTAGTCGATGCGGGCCTGAAAAATGTTCTTCACCGTCTCCACGTCGTCGGCGTTGGCCACCTCCACCATGGCCACCTCGGCGGCGACGGCGGAGATCATGGCGGCGTAAACCACGGTCTGCTTGCGCTCGACGGCAGTCAGGCCGGGGTAGGTGTCCTCCAACATGTCCTCGGGCAGCTCCTCCATGGCGGGGGCGTCGTCGCCCTGATAGAGGGTGCCGTAAAATTCCTTCAGATCAATGGACTGATCGGCGGAACCGCCGCTATCTGTCTTACCGCAGGCGGCAAGGGACAGGGCCAGCACAGCGGCCAGCATAACAGACATCATACGTTTCATTGTAACAATACTCCTTTAATGTGGTGTGATCTCGGGCGTTTCGTCGGTCACGCCGTATGCTTTGACGGACGGGCGGGAAAAAGGTTCCCGCTTTTTCAAATTATTTTTTGCCACGGCCCGCCCGGCGTCGAAATTTCAAAAATCCCTTGCAATCCCGGCGGTGATGTGCTATGATACTTTTTACTTGTACGGGCCTGTTATGCCCATTTCACCCAAAAATAATCCTTGAAAGGATGGAAACACCATGTCCGTTCCTCAGCTGATCCTGTCTATCATTTACGTCATTCTGGCTGTTTTTCTGGTGGTGGTGGTCACCATGCAGTCCGGCAAGAGCTCCGGCCTGTCCGGCGCCATCGGCGGCGGCTCCGACACCTTTCTGGCCAAGAACAAGGCCAAGAGCCTGGACGGCCGTCTGGCCAAGATGACCAAGTGGGTCGCCAGTGTCTTTATGGTCCTCACTCTGGTGCTGTGCTTCGTAATGTAATCTGGACCTGAGAACGGCGGAGGCCACATGGCCCCCGCCGTTTTTTATGTTCAGGCGAGGAAGCTGCCCCGGTCAAAAGCCTCGCAGAGTTTCGCCGCCGCAGCGGCGAAAAAAATATGATCTGTTTTCTGCCGCGACATGTGCGTGGCAGAAAACTCTTCTCGCCCCGCAAACGTGCGCAATGGACACCATCGGCGGCCATTGCGTGCGATGCCGCGGGGCGCAACCCTTTCGTCGGAAAAGGCTTTGCCTTTTTCGACGGGCAAAAAGCCGCCCGGCGGAGCGTTTGCTCCGCCGGGCGGCTTTGCTTCGATCATCGGTATTGCTGTTGATGCTTACTCAATGGCGATCTGCTTCTGACTGGGCAGCTCGGGCTGACCGGCCTTCGGGAAGGTCAGGTGCAGGATGCCGTCCTCATACTTGGCGGCCACACTCTCGGGGCGGACGTCGCCGATGTAGAAGCTCCGGCTGCACTGGCCGGCGTAACGCTCCTGACGGATGTAGCGGCCCTCCTTGTCCTGCTCGTCCTTGTCAAGGCCCTTGGCGGCGCTGATGGTCAGGTAGCCGTTGTCCAACTCCACGTTGACCTCGTCTTTCTTGAAGCCGGGCAAGTCGATGTCCATCTCATAGCCATTGCTGGTCTCCTTCACGTCGGTCTTCATCATGTTCTTGGCGTGCTTGCCGTACAGCGGATCACGGCCGCCGAAGAAGTGCTTATCAAAGGTGTCACCAAAGAAATCATCAAACAGGTTCTCGCTCCAAATGCTCGGATACATAAATCATACCTCCTAAACAGTATGTAATCAATTTTCTGGTTCAAGGCTTTGTACTCATTCCGGGGAACCTCTTTCAGCTCCCTTTCCTTTCGTACAAGCACATCATAGCACAGAAATTAGCACTGTCAATAGGAGAGTGCTAAAATTCACAATAAGTTAATGAGATATTGCAGATATTATGAACAAAGCAGGTGATATATGTGAAAAAGTTCCGGGCCGGTGCAGCCGCACCGGCCCGGAACCCCTTGGTTTTACTGCGTTTCCGCCGTTTCCAGCGCCAGCGCCGCCGCTTCGTCCGCCGTATACAGCGCGTTGAGGACGGTGAGCAGCGCCTTGGTGTTC
>CAKUKL010000359.1 GCA_934662925.1 uncultured Oscillospiraceae bacterium
CCTTCATGGTCTTCTCACCGCGGTTGCGGGAGTAGGTGGTCAGCCAGCGCAGACCCAGGGTCTGACGACGCTCCGGGCGCACTTCGATAGGCACCTGATAGGTGGCGCCGCCCACGCGGCGGGCCTTGACCTCCAGAGAAGGCATGATGTTCTCGATGGCGGTGTTGAAGACCTCCAGGGGCTCCTGACCGGTCTTCTCTTTGATGATGTCAAAGGCACCGTAGACGACCTTCTGGGCTACGCCCTTCTTGCCGTCCAGCATGATGCTGTTGACGAGCTTAGTGACTAAGACGGAATTATACAGCGGATCGGGCAGAATTTCCCGCTTGGGTACGTTTCCTCTTCTGGGCACTTTGCTTCCCTCCTTCATATTAAAATGATTTCATAGGTACTCGAAGCCGTCAGCCTGTCCGGAAACAGGCGGAGAGACTCCGTGTAATGCCTGTCCGAGGTCTACCCATAAATCTATATGGAATAAACGCTCGGCAAGGCAGCTTTGCCTTGCGCGGAAGCGCAAAACTCATTGGGAATGGCTCTTCAGATACAGCGAATTACTTCTTCGCACCGGTCTTGCCGGCCTTGGGACGCTTGGCGCCGTACTTGGAGCGGGACTGCATACGGCCGTTGACGCCCTGAGTATCCAGAGTGCCGCGGATGATGTGGTAACGGACGCCGGGGAGGTCCTTGACACGGCCGCCGCGGATCAGAACCACAGAGTGCTCCTGCAGGTTGTGGCCGACACCGGGAATGTAGGCGGTGACCTCGTAGCCATTGGTCAGACGGACACGGGCGATCTTACGCAGAGCGGAGTTCGGCTTCTTCGGAGTGGAAGTACGAACGGCAGTGCAGACGCCGCGCTTCTGAGGGGAGGGCAGATCGGTCTCCTTGTTCTTCAGGGTGTTCAGACCATGCTGCATGGCGGGAGAATTGGACTTGTAAGTGCTCTTCTCACGGCCCTTGCGCACCAGTTGGTTAAAAGTAGGCATGATGTTCCTCCTTTCCTGAAATGTATCTATTTTAACAGGATAATCAGAAATTATCCGGTTAAAACCAAAGAAGTGAAAAAATATTTCGGAGTTTCGGTAAACTCAGGCCACAGACGCGGCCACAGCGGCCCCCACAGAGATGCCGCAGGCCTTTCCGAGGGCCTTCATGGAGTCCGTCCAGCGGACAGGCACGCCCTGTTCCTCCGCCTGTGCGGCCAGAGGCTCAGTGAGGGCGGGGTCCGCGTCGCGGGCCAGAAAGACGGCCTTCGCCCGGCCGCCGGACAGCGCGCGGCGGGTCTGCTTGACGCCCACCACCTTCGCCGTGTTTTCAAGTTCAGTCAGCATCAAGTTTCCCTCCTTTCGGGCACACCAACGCAATTTGGGATTATACCATATATTGTGTCCCGCGTCAAGCGCCTTTTCAAGGCTTTTTCTGCCCTGTTTCCCGAAAAAGCGCGCCGGTCACCTGCTGCGGATGAACAGGATGCCCAACGTGTTCGGCCCGCAGTGGCAGGAGACGGTGCAGCCCGCGGAAGTCTCGATGACGTCGGCGAACTTCGCGTATTTGCCGATGGCCTCCCGGACGGCCTCCACCGTCCCGTCGGGACAGGGGGTGTGGGTGATGAAAATGCGGTCGTAGACCACGTCGTCCCGGCCGTCCAGCCGGTCACGGACATAGTCCTGAAGCACCTTGCTGAACGCGCCGCGGTACTTCTTGACCACCTTCATCTTGCCGTCCACCACCTCGATGCAGGGCTTGAGCTTCAGGAGATTGGCCCCCAGCGCCGTCACCATGGAGCAGCGGCCGCCCTTCACCATGTAGTCCAGCCGGTCGAGGATGAAGCTGGCCTCCACCCTGCCCGCCAGATCGTTGAGGTAGTCCACGATGTCCGGGGCGGACATGCCCCGCTCCGCGGCCAGCGCCGCCTCCACCACCACGTGGCCGTGACCGGTGGAGAGGTTGCGGGAGTCCACCACGTAGACGTTGTCAAACTCTTCCGCCGCGATGCCGGCGTTCTGGTAGCAGGAGGAGAAGTCGCTGCTGATGGTGAGGTGGATCACCGCCTCATGGT
>CAKUKL010000360.1 GCA_934662925.1 uncultured Oscillospiraceae bacterium
CGGAATGCTGGTGCCCATCGCCTTCATGTCCGCCATCTCCGCCATGACCGCCCAAAACATCGGCGCGGGGCGGCAAGACCGGGCCGTCTCCGCCATGAAATACGGCCTTGCCTACTCGCTGATCTTCGGCGTGCTCATGCTGGTCGCTCTCCAGATCTTCCCCCAGTTCGCCATGGGCCTGTTCATCGACGATCCCGCCGTCATCGGCCACGGCGTCCTCTACCTGCGCACGTACAGCTTCGACTGCCTGATGGTGTGCGTGGTGTTCTGCTTCAACGGCTTTTTCAGCGGCTGCGGCCGGACGGGCTTCACACTGGCCAACAGCCTGATCTCCACCTTCGCGGTCCGGGTGCCGGTGGTGTGGCTCATGAGCCGTCTGGCGGGGGTCACCCTGCTCCAGATCGGCCTTGCCGCGCCGCTGGCCTCCCTGCTCCAGATCATCATGCAGCTGTGCTACCTGAAATGGGGCGGCTGGCGCAGGGCGGTCATCTCCTGAAATTTTCAGCGGACAATTACAAAAACCCGCCCGTTTCCACACGAAAACGGGCGGGTTTCATTTTGCTTTTTCGGCGATGCTGTAAGTCCCGCTCGGGAGCGCAGGCTTTTCGAGATTTACTTACCGCAGGCGGTGCAGTTGTGCTTGCAGGCCCACAACTCGTCGGCCACGGGCTTCCACGCCTCGGCGTAGGCGTCGCACTTGGAGCACAACTCGTCCGCCGTCTCGGGGGCCTCGGGGTCGGTGGAGTGGGCACCGGTCTCGGCCACCATCTTGCGCAGCAGCTCCGGGTTCTCCAGCATGGGGCAGGGGCGCAGGTGGTTCTCGTTGAAGGGCTGCCCGTCGTGATAGGCCATGAAGATGGGGCCGCGCAGACAATCCAGCAGAGACTTCTCCCGGATGTTGGAGTCGGAGTAGTGGATAAACACGCAGGGATCCACGTCGCCGTTGGCGTTGATGTGGAGGTAGCGGCGTCCGCCGGCGATGCAGCCGCCGACGAACTCGCCGTCGTTCTGGAAGTCCAGCATAAACAGGGGCTTGGTGTGGCGGTAGTTATCGCGGATGCGGTGATAGAGCTCCACCCGCTGCTCGGGAGTGGGCAGCAGCTCGGGAGCGGCGTCCTTGCCCACGGGCATGTAGTGGAAGTACCACGCGAACTTGGCGCCCCACTCGATCAGGCCGTCCACAAAGGACTCGCTGCTGATGGACTCCATATTGGCGCTGGTGTAGCAGCAGGACTCGCCGAAGGGCAGCTTGCGCTCCTTGAGCAGCGCCATGGCATGGCGGACCTTCTGGAACACGCCGTCGCCCCGGCGGCCGTCGGTGGCTTCCTCGAAGCCCTCCACGCTGATGGCGGGGACGAAGTTCTTCACCCGCAGCATCTCGTCAGCAAACTCCTCGTCGATGAGGGTGGAGTTGGTGAAGCACAGGAACTCGCAGTCGTTATGCTTGTTGCACAGGGCGATGAGGTCCTTTTTGCGGACCAGCGGCTCGCCGCCGGTGTAGATGTAGATGTAAACGCCCAGCTTCTTGCCCTGGGTGATGATGTCGTCGATCTCGTCAAAGGACAGGTTCAGCCGGTTGCCGTACTCCGCCGCCCAGCAGCCGGTGCAGTGCAGGTTGCAGGCGGAGGTAGGGTCCAGCAGGATGGCCCAGGGGATGTTGCAGCCGTACTTCTCCCGGTTCTGCTCCTGTACGGTCCAGCCGATGAGGTTGCCGTTGAGGATGAAGTTCTCGAAGAACGTGCGGCGCACGCCGTCGTCCACGTCGGTCCACATGCTCTTGATGAGCCGGTACCAGTTATTATTGGGATCCTGAATGACATTCCGGAATGCCGCGCGCTGGGCGGGGAAGCTGTTGGGGCCGTCGCCCGCGAACTTGTCCACCCACTCCATCAGCTTGGGCATGTTGGCGTCAGGGTCCTTATCCAGATAATCATAAACCTTGCGGAAGCCGATCTTCTTCACGCTGTCTGCAATGCTCATAACAATTGATGCCTCCTTGTGCGTTTCCCATTTTCCCGCTCATTAAAGCACAACAAAAACCAATTTTCCATAGAC
>CAKUKL010000361.1 GCA_934662925.1 uncultured Oscillospiraceae bacterium
CACCAGCACTCCGCTGGCGCTGGGCGCGGTGGCCGGCGGCCTGATCGGCAAGTGGCTGTTCGAGCTGGTGCGCCGCACCTTTGAAAACGAAAGCACCCTCGGCCTGATCCAGGCCGTGCTGCTGAGCATCCTCAACATTCTGGTGTTCATCTACATCTGCAAGAAGGACAAGCTCAAGTCCTATCACACGGAGAGCATTCCCGTCGCGCTGATCATCGGCCTTGCGCTGGGCATGATCTCCTCCTTCCTCGGCATCGGCGGCGGCCCGTGCAACGTGGCCGTGCTGTTTCTGTTCTTCTCCATGGACGCCAAGACCGCCGCAAAGAACTCCATCTACATCATCCTGTTCTCTCAGGCGTCCAGCATCATCACCGCGCTGGCCACCCACACCGTGCCGGACTTCGAGTGGCCCTCCCTGCTGCTGATGGCGGCGGGCGGCGTGGTGGGCGCCATCGTGGGCGCCGCCATTTCCAAGCGGCTTTCCACCCGTCAGGTGGAGGTACTGCTGCGGGGCCTGCTGGCGGTCATCATCTGCATCGGCTTCTACAACGTATTTCAATTCGCCGTGCTGGCCTGAGCGGCATAACGGCAAGAGGGACGCGGTCTGCCGCGCCCCTCTTTTTTGTGCCCATTTACGCCCCGGCGGAGATCTCCTCTCCCCCGGGCGCTTTTTTCCGCCGGTCCAGCCAGCCCCGGAGCTGCCGCAGCACCTCCGGTGAGAGCAGCATCAGCGCCAACAGATTCGGCACGGCCAGCAGGCCGTTGAACACGTCCACCAGCAGCCAAACCGACGTCAGATCCCCTACGCTGCCGAACACCACGCAGGCGGGAAAGGCCAACTGGTACAGCGCCACAGCCCAGCGGCGGCCGGTCAGGCTCTCGATCCCCCGGCGGCCGTAGTACCCCGCCCCCAGCAGCGAGGTGAAGGCGAACAGCACCAGCGACAGGGACACGATCCACTCCCCCGCCCGGCCCAGCACCGTCCCGAAGCCCGCCGCCGTCAGCGGCGCGCCCAGCATGGACTCCGGGATGACGCCCCGGTTGATCATATTGACGGCTTCCGGGACGGAGTACAGCCCGGAGGTGAGGATGACCAGCGCCGTCACCGTACAGATGACCAGCGTGGCGAAAAACACCTCGAAAATGCCCCACATGCCCTGCTCTGTGGGCTCCTCTACGTCGGCACAGGCGTGGGCGATGGCGGACATGCCAAGGCCCGCTTCGTTGGTGAACACGCCCCGGGCCACGCCGTAGCGCAGGGCCGTCCCCATGCAGTATCCCCCGGCCACCGCCCGGGGCGCGAAGGCGTACTGTACGATGAGGGAAAACGCCTCCGGCAGCGCCCGCCAGTGGGCGGCGATGACGACGGCTCCCGCGCCGATGAACAGCCCCGCCATGATGGGTACCAGCAGCTCGCTGAGCTGTCCCACCCGTTTGATGCCTCCCATGAGCACTGCGGCGGTCACCAGCGCCAGCACGATGCCCGTCACCAGCCGGTCAAGGCCGAAGGCGGCGTGGAGGGACGTGGCGATGGAGTTTGCCTGCGCCAGATTGCCGCCCATGAGGGTCTCCGCCGTGCAGAACAGGGCGTACAGCGCCGCCAGTTTCGGCAGATGCAGCCCCATCCGGATATAGGTCATGGGCCCGCCCCGCCAGCGGCCGTCCGGCCCCTTCTCCCGGTAGCGCACCGCCAGAATTTTCTCCGCGCAGCCCGTCATCATGCCGATGAACGCGGACACCCACATCCAGAACACCGCCCCCGGCCCGCCGTAGAAAATGGCGGTGGCCACCCCGGCCACGGAGCCGGTGCCGATGGTGGCGGCCAGCGCGGTGGACAGGGCCTGAAGCTGAGTCACCGCCCCCCTGCCCGGCCCCTTTTTCCGCCGCAGCAGGCTGCCCACGGTGGTCTTCCACCACACCGGCAGGCGGATCAGCTGAAAAAATCCCGTGCGCAGGGAGTAATACCCGCCCACTATAAGGAACGCTCCCAGCAGCCAAGGCCCCCAGATTGCGCTGCTCAGCTTCTCCAGAAACGACAT
>CAKUKL010000362.1 GCA_934662925.1 uncultured Oscillospiraceae bacterium
TCGTCGAAGATGGTCAGGGACTCAACGTCGCCGATGTGGGCCCAGGGGGCGTCGATGTGCTTGCGCTTGTGGTGCTGGCCGGGCAGAGCCATCAGCTTGATGCCGTCCCAGTCGGCGGGCAGAGCGAAGGCCACGGCGTAGTCAGCGTCGTCGGGGCTCATGAACTTGGTGGGCAGAGCGATGATCTCGTCCACGTAGGGAGCGCAGGAGTTGCAGATCTTGGCGCCGCGGACGATGATGCCCTTGCAGGGCTTGCCGTCGAGGCCGATGCCGTCCACGTCAGTGTCCACCACATGGAAGAACTGATCGGGATCGGGCTGCATGTGAGCGCGCTTATACTTGGGGTTGCGGGAGCCCTTCACGTCGGTCTGGGCGCAGTTGCAGATCAGGTCGTTGTCCTGGCAGTACTCGATGTACTTGTTCAGGCGGGCGTGATACTCGGTGCCGCAGGCCTGGTCGCAGTCATAGGTGACGGAGAACAGAGCGTTCAGAGCGTCGGAACCCATGCAGCGCTGCATGCAGCCGCCCACGCGGTGGCAGATCAGACGGGTCATGAGCTGCTTCTTCAGCAGGTCCTCCTTGGAGTGATGGATATGGGTAGAACGGTTAATGGTGTTTCCGGTGATATGGCTGGTTGCGGTGCAGACGTCGGCGTAAGCGGGGTCATTGGCAGTCTCATAGCACTTGCCCATGACATAGGTGCCGCCCACGATCCAGTCGGCCAGATCGCGCTCAGCGCCCTGCTTGCCGTTGGAACGGTCCAGCTTCTGTCCGTGGAGATAGACGTTGGGCTTCATCGCCAGCAGGCGGGCCTTGTACGCCTCGTAGGTGCCAACACAATTTTTTGCCATTTTTATTTCCTCCAATATTCTTTAACACTCCCGCATATCAATGAAAAAATTTTTTCTGATTACGGGCCCAATATTCAGCCGCAGCGGCGGCGGCCAAATGACGATACGGTCTTGCCGGTTGCGTTTCTGCAACGCCCGGCGGGGCCGCCCAAAAAAATTGGGCGAAATCAAGGGTTTCAGGGGTGTGTTGCGTTTTTACAACGAGTTTCCATTTTGCAACACCCAATATTTTGCGATCAGTTGATCGTCATACCACCGTCGACGGGGATGAGCATGCCGGTGATGTAGCCGCCGGCGGGAGAGGCCAGGAAGTTGATGACACCGGCGATCTCCTCGGGCTGAGCGTAGCGGCGCAGGGCGATCATGCGGGTGACGGCGGCGACGTTCTTTTCGTCGGCCATGACGTCCTTGGTCATATCAGTGTAGACATAGCCGGGGGCGACAGCGTTGACGGTGACGCCATAGCGGGCCAACTCGTTGGCCATGATGCTGGACAGGTGGGCGACGGCGGCCTTCAGGGAGCCGTACACGGTATCGCCGATGGGGCTCTTGATGCCGGCGGCGGAGGACAGGTTGATGATGCGGTAAGGGTGGGTGCCCTTTTCGCAGCCCTGCGCGGCCATCTGGCGGGCCACGGCCTGACTCATGAAATACAGGGCCTTGTAGTCGGCCTGCACATAGTGGTCGAAGTACTCCTCGTCCATATCGACCATCTTCTTGGGCTGGCCGCCGGTACCGGCGTTATTCACCAGAATGTCCACCTTGCCGAACTTCTCAACGGTCTTCTTCACGAGGTTCTCGCGGGCCTCGGGGGAGGTCACATCGGTGGCCACGCCCAGAGCCTTGCCGCCCTCGGCCTCGATCTCAGCAGCCACGGCGTCGCAGGCCTCCTGCTTGCGGCCGGTGATGACCACGGCGGCGCCGTAGTGAGCCATGGTCTTGGCAATGGCGTTGCCGATGCCGCGGGTGGAGCCGGTGATGATAGCGACCTTACCGGTCAGATCATAAGTAGGTACATTGAAAGACATGATAAATCGCTCCTTCTTCATGTAATGGGGTTGCACTTTTTTCCTTCGCCAAAAATATATGCAATTACCGTGCCAACTTTTTGATCAGCCGCCCTCGCCCACCTCCAGACCGTATTTTTTCGCCTTTCGGGAAACGGTGGACGGGTCCACCCCC
>CAKUKL010000363.1 GCA_934662925.1 uncultured Oscillospiraceae bacterium
GCCCACGGGCGCGCCGCTCCTTTTGTATCTCTCAGTATTGTATTTCACCGCCGAAAATCGCTGTAATTAAGAAAAACGGCATCAGATATTCTCACCCGAACCAGATTTTATTCATCGCGGTCAGAAATTCCCGCGTGACAGGGTAGCCGGAACTGCGGCCAATCACGGAATCCACGCCGCAGTATGGACATACGGCAGTTCCCCGCTCGTCGCCGGGACCATCCGAAATGATCCAGTCCTCAATTTCGGATGGTCTGAAAATCCGCTTGCAGAAAAAGCAGCCGCATATATCATCCTTCTCCAATTCGGGTTTATGATTGCCGCTGTATGCGTGTGCCCGATGGGCGTCGCCGCGGCTTATTTCCCGTGCCGTAAGGCGGTCCGTTTCTGTTTTCATCCGATCACCCCATAATGCCAACTCAAAAAATATGATAGGCAATTCCGCCATCACTGTCAATCCAGAAATTCTCTGCGGCACAATGGGATGCTTATCTGTGTCATCCGGACGCCGAAAGCCGTTAATACCGGCCAATACATTGCAGTCAAAGATGCCGGTTTTGAAAAAAATCGGCCAACGAGGGCCGCGGCCGGATCAATCGCTCCTCCTGCGCTCCGCAGCGCCGTATCCCGCTATTTTCGCTGTGCCGTGGCCTGTTATTTCAAAAAATGGCTTGAGGGACCGGAAACCATCTGTTATAATGTGATGTTGCAGAATCTGTTCCCTTGCGCGGAAACGAAACAAGGAGATGTATATAATGAAGCTCGGCATCGTGGGACTCCCCAACGTGGGCAAGTCCACCCTTTTCAACGCCATTACCAACGCCGGCGCCGAGAGCGCCAACTACCCCTTCTGCACCATCGACCCCAACGTGGGCGTGGTGGCCGTGCCGGACAGCCGTCTGGACTGGCTCAGCGAGTTCTACCACCCCAAGAAGACCACCCCCGCCGTGGTGGAGTTCGTGGACATCGCCGGTCTGGTGAAGGGCGCCAGTCAGGGCGCGGGCCTCGGCAACAAGTTCCTCGCCAATATCCGGGAGTGCGCCGCCATCGTCCACGTGGTGCGCTGCTTTGACGATGAAAACATCATGCACGTGGTGGAAAATACCAACCTCAACGTGCCGGTGGACCCGCTGGGCGACATCGACGCCATCGACCTTGAGCTGATCATGGCCGACGTGGAGATGGTGGACCGCCGCATCAAGAAGGCGGAGACCGCCGCCAAGGCTGACAGGAAGTTCCTCCACGAGGCGGAGGTGTTCTCCGGCTTGCGGGACTGGCTCAACGACGGCAAGTCCGCCCGCTCCTATCTGGGCGAGCTGGACGAGGAGGACGCCGCGCTGGTGGGCACCTGCGAGCTGCTGTCCCTCAAGCCGGTGATCTACGCCGCCAATCTGGACGAGGACGGCTTTGCCGACCCGGAGAACGTGGAGTACTACAAGCAGGTGGTCAGCCGCGCCGCCGGGGAGGACGCGCAGGTCATCCCCGTGTGCGCCAAGCTGGAGGCGGAGATCGCTGAGCTGCCCGCCGACGAAAAGGCCATGTTCCTCGAGGATCTGGGCATTGCCGAGTCCGGCCTCGACCGGCTCATCCGGGCCAGCTACACCCTGCTAGGCCTCATCTCCTTCCTCACCTCCGGCGAGGACGAGTGCCGGGCGTGGACCATCACCAAGGGCACCAAGGCCCCCCAGGCCGCCGGCAAGATCCACTCCGACTTTGAGCGGGGCTTCATCCGGGCCGAGACCATCGCCTTCGACGACCTGAAGGCCTGCGGCTCCATGGCCGCCGCCCGGGAGAAGGGCCTGATCCGCTCCGAGGGCAAAGAATACGTGGTCAAGGACGGGGACATCATTTTGTTCCGCTTTAACGTCTGATTTTCCCACTTCCGCATCCACTCTCACTCAACATACAGGAGGACCCAACCATGGATTACGCTGCCGAATCCCTGAAGCTGCACTACCAGTGGCGGGGCAAGCTGGACACCGTCCCCAAGATGGAGGTCAAGGACAAGACTGCCCTGTCTCTGGCCTACAC
>CAKUKL010000364.1 GCA_934662925.1 uncultured Oscillospiraceae bacterium
TATTTGAAGCCGGTCCCGAAGTTCGACTGATCGTTTTCCGTGGGCATCTCCATGCTCTTGACCGCGGAGGTGATCTCGCCGTCGGCGGCCGCGCTGCTGCCGGTGTCGCTGCGCAGTCCGGTGGTCAGATACAGCGTGTCATTGACCATGACCGCCGGGGTCATCGCGTTTTGCGTGGCGGAGCATCCGGCCAGCGCGATGACGCAGGCCAGCGCGGAGATCCATGCCGCAAGCTTTTTCATTCGATCTTCCTCCTTCGATGTGTGATATGTTTTTTCGGCTTATACTTATATAACACATCATGACCTCAAAGTGCAACAGCCGCGGCGGGATGACCGCCGCGGCTGGTTGGTGAGTTGGGTTATTTCCGGAAATAGATCGGGTTGAATCCATCAACGGGGATGCTTTTCATCAGATCCTTGAATGCGGTCAAATCAAAGTCCTCATCCGTGCAAAAGACTTCGTAGGTCACGCCAAAGTATGTCAGGAACCATCCTGTTTCCAGATAGCCGTTTTTCAGATAGAACTGCCGCCGTTTCTGCCGCTGGGCGGCGTTGTCCGCCGAATCGTCCGGCGCCTCAAAATCGACGACCTGCGTTTTTCCCGGATATGCCGCTTTCAGCGCCGCGAGCGCGGCGCTTCCGTAGCCCTTGGAGCGAAAGGCGGGCGCGATCGCGAGGAAAAAGAGATAGACCATTTCCTCGTGCCGCAATGTCACCATGAACCCGACAAAAGCATCGCCGTCAAGCAGTGCGGAAAAATCCGCGTGACCGCCTGCCGCCAGTTTCACAAGTCCTGCCGGGGCGAGGTATTCCTCCGGAGGAAACGCTTCGATGGCAAGCGCGTTTACCTCGTTCCAATACCTGCTGTTTTCTGTGATTGGCTCGATATTCAATTTCATACGGACCTCCATTGTGTTGTTTTTTGTATGGATGGCCGCACTACCACTCTTCACTTCGTCCTAAAAACATGGCGCACCTCGTTTTTATTTTTTCAGCCGTTCCAGAATGGCGGCCTCCACCCGGTCGCCGTACTTCATGGCCAGCAAGAACAGGATAAGTCCCAGAATGCCCAGCAGCGCCATGCCCCACAAGGGGATGGACAGGGTGGAGCTGCCCACGGCGCAGGCCACCAGCAGGCCCCACGGCCGGGTCAGCAGCACCAGAATGAAGAATCGCCGGAAGGGAATGTCCGTCAGCCCCGCCAGAATGCACAGCAGGTCGTCCGGGAAGAAGGGGAACAGGAAGGCCAACGCCAGAAACACGTCCCGCTTGCGGCGGATGACGTCCAGATATTTGTCGGACAGCTTCTGGCTCACGAACTGGTCGGCAAATTTCTGCCCCAGCGCCCGGGCCAGCAGGAACACCAGCGCCGAGCCGGAGGCCACCGCCGCCCACGTCAGCAGGAAGGAGGGCCACAGGCCGAAGAGCACCGCCCCCACCGCCGCGGTGATATTGCTGGGGATGGGGGCCACAATGACGGAGGCCAGCTGGATGAGGAAGTATACAAGGTGGGACCACGGCGCGGTGGCGGAGATATATTGGGCAAGGCCGTCCTTCGTCCGCATGGCGGCAAAAAAGCCGGTGCGGTACATGACCAGCACGATGACGGCCAGCGCCGCCAGCACAAGGACCCACAGCAGGATCTGTTTCGTTTTCTCTTTCATTGGCTCGTTCCGCCCCTTTGTGTGATCCCGGGCAAAATGCCCGCTTTCTTGTTATCGTATCAGCAGAATATGAACTTGCAAGGGACAAAACATTAGGATTTCATAAAATTTACTCCGTCGGGCCGCCGGTCTCCAGCAGGAGCCGGGTGCGCAGGGCGGAATAGCGGCGGGTCTGCCGGTCGTTGGCCACCATTTTTTCCAACAGCTCGCCGCTGCCCACCACGATGAACAGCTCCCGGGCGCGGGTGATGGCGGTATACAGCACACCCCGGGCCAGCAGGGAGGGGGGCACGTCGCTGAGGGCCAGGATCACCGCCCGGTACTCGCTGCCCTGAGATTTGTGAACGGTGACGGCATAGGC
>CAKUKL010000365.1 GCA_934662925.1 uncultured Oscillospiraceae bacterium
GGGCCGCGCCCGATTCAGCTCAGTTTTTCAAGGGCGGCCCGGGCAGCCAGCTGCTCGGCCTCCTTTTTCGTCCGGCCCCGGCCCCGGCCGGTGGGCGTGCCGCCGACGGAAACCTCCATGACGAACACCCGGGCGTGATCCGGGCCGATCTCGTCCACCAGTTCGTAGACGATGGCCTGTCCCGGCGTGCGCTGGACCAGCTCCTGCAGCGCGGTCTTGTAATCCCGGTCCACGGCCTTCTCCTGCTCCTTGTCCAGAATGAACTTCTGGATGATGGCCCGGGCGGGCGTCAGGCCGCCGTCCAGATACACCGCCGCCAGCAGCGCCTCGGTGGCGTCCGCCAGAATGGACGGCCGGGTGCGGCCGCCGCCGGCGTCCTCGCCCTTGCCCAGGCGCAGGTAGTCGCCCAGCCCCAAGGTCTTGGCCACCTCGTGAAGGCTGCCCTCGCACACCAAGGCCGCCCGGGTGCGGGTCAGCTCGCCCTCGGGCATGTTCCCGTGGATGCGGAACAGATAATCCGCCACCACCATGCCCAGCACGGAGTCTCCCAGAAATTCCAGCCGCTCGTTGCTGGTCAGTCCGGCGCTCCGGTGCTCGTTGGCATAGGAGCTGTGGGTCAGCGCGTGGAGCATCAGCTCCTTGTCGTGAAAGACGTAGCCCAGTTTTTCCTCCAGTTTTTTCATGCGATCCTCCAAAAGAGAAAACCCCGTGTGTACGGGGCTTTCTCCGGTCTTTCTTTTTTCAGGCGTCCAGATGATCCTGCATGTACTTGTACAGGTCGCCCACGGTGACGATGGAAGAGATGTCCTCTTCCTCCATCTCGTCCATGCCGAACTCCTCTTCCAGCGCCATGGACAGCTCGACCAGGTCCACGGAATCGGCGCCCAGATCGTCGACAAACGCGGTGTCCGCCGTCACGCCGTCCGCCTCCAGGCCGAATTGGTCTGCAATGATCTCGCAGAGTTTTTCAAACATACTTTACGCAGCTCCTTTGGATTGGCTTTGTAACAACATAATAGGGAGTTATCTCACCGGTGTCAATATCTATTTTGGAAATTTTTACGCTTTCTCGGAATCGGCAGAAGCTGCCTTCACCGGAAGGCGCATATGCTCCACATTTTCCGTGATGTCCTCGATGATGCCGGACTTCTTGAACTCCACCGCCTGCCGGATGGCGTTCTTGACGGCGTAGGCATCGGAAGAGCCGTGAGCCTTGATGACAGGCTTGGAAATGCCCACCAGCGCCGTGCCGCCCACCTCGCCGGAGTCCATGAGCTTTTTGAAGTCCCGAATGCCGTCCTTCACCAGCAGGGCGGCGATCTTGGTCTTGAGGCTCTTCATAAACATCTTCTTGATCTCTTTGGCGAGGAACAGGCCGGTACCCTCCATAGTCTTGAGGAAGATGTTGCCGGAGTAGCCGTCGGACACGATAACGTCCACCGCGCCCTGAACTGCCTCCCGGGCCTCCACATTGCCCACGAAGTTGATGCGGCCCTCCACCTTCGCCTTGGTCAGCAGGGCGTAGGTCTCCTTCTGGAGGGCGGTGCCCTTGGACGGCTCCGCGCCGATGTTCAGAAGGCCCACCTTCGGCTCCGGACGGCCCAGCACGCGCTCGGCATAGTAGCTGCCCATGAAGGCAAACTGGAGCAGGTATTCCGGCGTGCATTCCGCCGTGGCGCCGCAGTCGATGAGGATGGCTCCGCCGCCCCCCGTGGGCACCACAGGAGCCATCGCCGCCCGGCGGATGCCCCGGATGCGCTTGGTAATCAGGGTGGCCCCGGCCAGCAGCGCGCCGGTGGACCCGGCGGAAACCAGGGCGTCGGCCTTGCCGTCCCGCAGCAGGGTCAGGCCCACGCCCATGGACGTGTCCTTCTTGTGGCGAAATACCTTGGAGGGATCGTCGCACATGTCCACGGTCTCCGTGGTGTGGACGATCTCCATCCCATGGGGGATGGTATCATGGCCGCAGTCCCGCAGGGCCCGGAGAATGGCCTCCGTGTCGCCGGTGAGCAGCACCTCCACGCCC
>CAKUKL010000366.1 GCA_934662925.1 uncultured Oscillospiraceae bacterium
GTGGAGCCGTCGGCGGCGGGGATATGCAGGCCGCACTGGGCCATGAGGGTCAGCAGGCCCAGCGTTTTCAGAGTGACGGTCTTGCCGCCGGTGTTGGGACCGGTGATGACCAGCGTGTCGAAGTCCTTGCCCAGCGCCAGATCGTTGCGCACGGCGATCTTCTGGTCCAGCAGCGGATGACGGGCCCGGCGCAGCTCGATGTAGTTCCCCAGCACCGGCTCCATGGCCCCCATCCGGGAGGACAGGCGGCCCCGGGCAAAAATGGCATCCAGCGCCACCAGCAGCTCGTAATCCTGCTGGATGCCGTCCTTGAACCCGGCGCAGTCGGCGGACAGCTCCGCCAGAATGCGCTCGATCTCCTTTTCCTCCCGGGCCTGAAGCTCCCGCAGCTCGTTGTTGGCGTTCACCACGCCCATGGGCTCAATGAAGAAGGTGCCGCCGGAGCCGGACACGTCGTGGACAAGACCGGGGATGTCGTTCTTATGCTCGCTCTTCACCGGGACGACGTAGCGGCCCCCACGCATGGTGATGATGGCGTCCTGTAAATACTTGGACTGGTTGGACGAGATGAGCCGGTTGAGCACGTCCCGCACCTTGCTGGCGGCGGCCCGGATGTGCCGCCGGATGTCGGCGAGCTCCGGGGATGCGGAGTCGGCGATCTCCTCCTCGCTGAGGATGGAGCCGGTGATCTTATCCTCCAGAAAACGGTTGGCGGACAGGTTGTAGAAGTAGCCGTCCAGCACGGTCTTGCCCGCGGCCTCGCCGGTGCCGTACTCCTTCACGCTCCGGGCGCAGCGCAGCACCTGCGCGATGTCCAGCAGCTCCCGGGTGTTCAGCGAGCCGCCCCGGTCCGCCCGCTGGAGGGCGGCGGCCACCGGCCGGACGCCGGAAAAGCTGGGCGTGCCCCGCTTCACCAGCATATCAAAGGCGGCGGAGGTCTGCTTCTGGAGCCGGAGCACCTCCGCCCGGTCAGCGGAGGGCCGGGCGTTCCGGCAAAGCTCCTTGCCCTCGTCGGTCACGGCCTCGTTTGCCAGCATGTCCAGCACCCGGGGCAGCTCCAGCGTATGGATGGATTTTTCAAATAATTCGGTCATATGCGTTATCTCCTGAATCAGCCCTCCGGCGGCGCCGAAAGGCTTTTGTAGAAATCAAGGGTGCGGAAGCCCCGCTCCAGCCGGGTCATGAGGTACGCCTCGGCAGCGTCCCCCAGCCGGGTCAGGGAATCCTCGTCCACGCGGAAGGAAAACAGCCGCTTGGGGCTGCCCCAGACGATGTGCCTCAGGGCGGCCAGCGCCGCCGGGGTCAGCGGCATGGAGATGCCGTCCCCCACCCCTGCCCGGCAGGCGGCGCAGTGGAGCACGCCCTCGCCCAGATGGAGCCGCGGTTCCTCCGGGGTCTCCCGTCCGCAGACGGCGCAGGCGTCGATCATCGGCTCGTACCCCGCCAGCGCCATGGCCCGCCACTCAAAGGCGGCCTTTACCTGCCGGAGGGGCACGTCCAGCGCGTCCAACGCGTGGAGGCTGTTGAGGACGAGGGACAAAAGCGCCGGCTCGCTCTGGCCCTCCTCGGCCAGCGTCTCGGTGACCTCGGCAAAGTAGCTGGCCAGCGACAGCTTGTCCAGATCCCGGCGGACGGCGTCGAACTGCCGCTCGGCGGAGGCTTCCTTGACGGCCCAGCGGCCCTTGTACTCGTACAACGTCAGCTCCGACCACACCAGCAGCTGGCACGCCGCGGCGATGGGACTGCCCTTTTTGCGGCAGCCCCGGGCGGACACGGTGAGCTTGCCCTCGTCGGCGGTGAGCACCGTGAGGATCTTGTCCGATTCCTTGTAGTTGACTTCCCTCAGCACGAGGGCTTTTGTGGTGAGGTGCATGGATGCTCCTTTTCGTGTTCGCCGGAACCGGCGAGGAGTCAGGCGGTGCCTGACGACCACCTTTTTCGAATTCGCCGGAAGTCCGGCGAAGGACTATGAGCGTCCTCCGCGGACGCTCCGCTGGGGTGACTTTCTGTGCGCACAGAAAGTC
>CAKUKL010000367.1 GCA_934662925.1 uncultured Oscillospiraceae bacterium
CCGGGAGAACGCCAAGGCCTCCGGCCTTGAGGATAAGCCCATCCGCTGGATCGTGGACGACTGCGCCAAGTTCGTGGAGCGGGAGATCCGCCGGGGCCGCCGGTACGACGCTATCATCATGGACCCGCCGTCCTACGGCCGGGGACCCTCCGGCGAGATCTGGAAGCTGGAGGAAAACCTGTACCCCTTCGTGGAGCTGGTGGCCGGCGTGCTCAGCGACGATCCTCTGTTCGTCATCCTCAACTCCTACACCACCGGCCTTGCGCCGTCGGTGCTGACCTATATTCTCCAGACCGTGGTGGGCGGAAAGTACGGCGGGCACACCGTGTCCGACGAGCTGGGTCTGCCCGTCACCCAGAGCGGCCTCGCCCTGCCCTGCGGGGCGACGGGACGGTGGACTGCTGAGCGCTGAGACGCAGGCGCGGGCGTTTCTGCGGAAACGCCGTTATCGGCTGACGCCGACGCGCCTTCCGGGGCGCGTTTTGCCAGTGGCAAACGTCCCGCGCCGACCGAAGCGAAGCTGAGACACCAGTTTTCCCGGAGACCCTTTCCGCCCTACGGGGTGGACGAAGGTTTATGTTCCGCGAATCAGTCCGGAAAAATTAAGCGCCGCAATCATTCAGCGTAAAACTTCCATCACCTTTCAAACTATTTCCAGAGGTTTTTCCCATGACCGAACCCATCATCAAAACCGAACATCTCACCTTCCGCTACACCACCGAGGAGGGCGTGGCCCCCACGGTGCTGGACGACGTGAGCCTGTCCATCGAGGAGGGCTCCTTCGTGGCCGTGCTGGGCCACAACGGCTCCGGCAAGTCCACGCTGGCCAAGCACTTCAACGCCATCCTGCTGCCCTCCGGCGGAAAGGTGTACGTGGACGGGCTGGACACCGCCGACGAGGCCCGGCTACTGGACATCCGCCGTCAAATCGGCATGGTGTTCCAGAACCCGGACAACCAGATCGTCGCCAACGTGGTGGAGGAGGACGTGGCCTTCGCCCCGGAAAATCTGGGAGTCCCTCCCGCCGAGATCCGGGAGCGGGTGAACGCCGCCCTCAAGGCCGTGGGCATGACGGAATACGCCCACCACGCCCCCCATCTTCTGTCCGGCGGACAGAAGCAGCGGGTGGCCATTGCGGGCGTCCTTGCCATGCGGCCCCGGTGCGTGGTGCTGGACGAGCCCACGGCCATGCTGGACCCGGTGGGCCGGGCCGAGGTCATGTCCACTCTATTGGAGTTGAAACAGAAATTCGGCATCACGCTGGTGCTTATCACCCACCACATGGACGAGGCCGCTCAGGCCGACCGGCTGGTGGTCATGCACGACGGCCATATCGTGGCTGACGGCATGCCCTCCGAGGTGTTCCAGAACGTGGAATACCTCCGCTCGCTGGGCCTTGAGGTGCCCGAGACGGTGGGACTGATGTACGAGCTGCGGAAAAGCGGCGTCACTGTGCCGCTGGACACGCTGGACGCCGACTCCTGCGCCGCCGCGCTAGCGGAGCTGCTGGCATGAGCGCAGATCGCGCCGCCCGGAAAAAGTGACGGCGGCACTGACTATACACACGCAAAGGAATTCGACCATGAGTCCAATCATTGAGACGAGACAACTGACCCACCTCTACAGCGCCGGGACGCCCTTCGAGCACCCCGCGCTGACGAACGTGGATTTTTCCGCCCAGCCGGGGGAATACCTTGCCATCATCGGCCGCACCGGCTCGGGCAAGTCCACCCTCATTCAGCACCTCAACGGCCTGCTGAAGCCCACGTCCGGGCAGGTGCTGTACAACGGCGAGGACATCTGGGCCGACAAGGCCCGCACCCGTCAGGTGCGCTTTCAGGTGGGGCTGGTGTTCCAGTACCCGGAGTACCAGCTGTTTGAAGAGACGGTATACAAGGACATCTCCTTCGGCCCAAAGAACATGGGGCTGGACGAGGGGGAGATCGACCGCCGGGTGCGGCAGTCCGCCCGGTTCGTGGGGCTGGAGGACACAGTACTGGACAAATCCCC
>CAKUKL010000368.1 GCA_934662925.1 uncultured Oscillospiraceae bacterium
GGAGGATCAGCGACTTTTCAAAATCGTCCAGCGCCGACTAGAGACGGGCCGGGCGGACATTGCTGATGCTCGGGCTGTCCACCCCGAGGTAGTCCGCCAGCACCGACGGCTGGAGCACGTTGCCCTCGCAGCAGATGACCATGTACTCAATGACGTTCTGAAGCTCGCGGACGTTGCCCGGCCACGGATAGCTCTGGAACACGGCCAGCGTCTCGTCCGGGACGGCGATGGTGTGGGCGTGCTTGGTGCAGTACGCGAAAAAGTAGTGCTTGACCAGCTTGAGGATGTCGTCCGGCCGGTCCCGCAGGGGCGGGACGTAAATGGGGATGGTGGACAGGCGGTAATAGAGGTCCTCCCGGAAGGAGCCCTCCTGAATCTTCTTTTTCAGGTCGGCGTTGGTGGCGGCGATGACCCGCACGTCCAGACTGATGGGCTTGGTGCTGCCCAGCCGCATGATCTCCTTCTGCTGGAGCACCCGGAGCAACTTGGTCTGAAGCTCGTAGGGCAGGTCGCCGATCTCGTCGAGGAGGATGGTGCCGTTGTTGGCCTGCTCGAACAGACCAGCCTTGCCCTGATTGAGGGCGCCGGTGAACGCGCCCTTTTCGTAGCCGAACAGCTCCGACTCCAGCAGGTTGGCCGGAATGGCGGTGCAGTTGACCTTGACGAAGGGCTTGCCCTGCCGGTCAGAGGCGAAATAGATCCGGTCGGCCACAACCTCCTTGCCGACGCCGCTTTCTCCGGTGATGAGGATGGTGACATCGGTGGGGGCCGCCCGGGCGATGGTGCGGCGGATCTCCCGGATGGCGGGGGCGTCGCCCACCATGATGCTGGCGTCGTGCTCGCTGCCCTGATCGAGGATCTTGACCGCCTGCTCGATGTGGACGGTCTTGCGGAACTCCGTCACCCGGTACATCAGCGCGTCGGTGTCGAACACCGACACCGCCACGTTCTTCACCCGGCCGTTCTCGTCGAAGATGGGCACGCCGGTGACATAGGTGGGGATGGAACGGCCCCGCTCGCTCTGGAGAATGCCCGTCCCGGTGATATTCCGGCCGGTCTTGATGACGTCGTCGGACACGCTGCGCTGAAAGAGGGTCCCCTCCCGGGCAAGCTCCGTCACGCTGCGGCCCAGCACCTCGCTGGCCGAGATGCCCATGTGCTTGCAGTAGGCCGGATTCACGTACTGGGTCACCGTGTCCCGGTCCGTTATGTATACGCCGTCCAGCAGACTGTCCACCACCTGGCGGAAGTCGAGGCTGTCCCGGACCTGCTCCTCCAGCTGGCTGAGCCTGTCCAGCGCCTCCTCCCGGCTGCCCGTTTCAAGGGTGGCCCGGAGGCTGTCCAGCGCTTCGATCATTGTCTGATTGTCTATGCTTCTCATCTCCTGTGCTCGCTTTTCACATAACCAGCATAACACGGCGGCGGCGGCATTTCAACCGGCAGTTGGTGGAAGTGTTGCCAAAACGCAATGGTCGTTTTTTGCCGTTCTGCACGAATTTCCGCAGTTTTTTCCAGCCTTTTCCGCGTTCCGGTTTCACGTAAAGAAATCTTTACGGAAACCGTCAAAATTTTGCAGAAACTTGACGCGGCCGCGGTGATTTCCATACATTTATTCTATATCATAAAGATGAAGAAACAAAGAACAAAGGAGGGGCAGTTTATGAACAAATACGACTGGCGCTATCTGCTGCGGCAGCTGTCCCGGGTGCTCACCGGCTGGAGCCGGTGGGACAGCACCGTCTACCGGGGCGAGCGGCATCACCGCCGCCACGGCCTTGCCTGAACCGATCCCGCGCTCCGGCGTCCTCCGCTCCCCGGCGGAGGGCGCTTTTTTGTTCCGTGAGCCAAAACCCGCCCTTGCAAATCTCCCGGACACACATTATAATAATATGAGTTTTTTCACAAGTAACTTTGACCTGGAGGTTTTTGATATGGCTTTGGACATGCAATGGTTTCAGAAGATGGAGGACCGCATCCCCCACGGC
>CAKUKL010000369.1 GCA_934662925.1 uncultured Oscillospiraceae bacterium
CCCCCGTCCCGGACGGCTCTTCCGCCCCGGAGCCGTCGGCAGCCCCTGCGGAGAGCCAGCAGCCGGAAAGCGAGGAGAGCGCCAACGAAAAGCTCCTGTCCCGGTATCTGGCGGAGATCTACGTCATGAAGGCGGAGTACACCGCATGGCTGGAGGACACCTATGACCGGGCCATCGACGAGTACAACGCGCTGGACGAGGATCAGCGCACCACCTCCGCCAAATACAGCATCGGCATGAGCTGCATGAAAGAGGCGCTGGCCAAGGAAAAGGAGTGCGACGCCCGCATGGCGGAGCTGGAGCAGAAGATCACGGCACTCCTGAAGGACATGGGCCGGGATACCTCGCTGGTGGACGAGATCCAGTCCGCCTACGAGGAGGAAAAATCCCTGAAAAAAGCCTACTATCTGGGACTGCACAGCTGAAATCGGACAAGAAGCAGTCAAAAAGGAAAACAGCGCGGCATACCGAAGTATGCCGCGCTGTTTTTCATTTCGTTCGTTCCGAAAACGGGCCATTCTCAGGTGAGCACCGGGGTCATGCCCTCCCAGCTGTGGTACAGCCTGGACAGCGAGGACTCCTCGTCATCCTCCGCCCAGCGCCACGTCAGCGCCCCGGTGGGGCAGGAGTGGACGCAGGCGGGCTGTAACCCGGCCTTGATGCGCTCCACGCAGCCGTTGCACTTCTCTACCTTCTCCCGGGGGCGCTTCGCGCCGGTGGGCCGGAAGGACGGCGCGCCGTAGGGGCAGGCCATGGCGCAGGAATGGCAGCCGATGCAGTTGGTGTTGTCGTACAGGGTCAAGCCGGTCTCCCCGTCCTTATACAGCACGCCAATGGGACAGGCGGTGACGCAGGGCGCGTCCTTGCAGTGAAGGCAGGCGATGGAGATGGACACCAGCTCGTCGCCGCTCTCGTACTGGTATACCTTGCGGTAGGGCTGCTGCTTCACTTCGACGTCCACGTCGTTCTGATCCATGCACGCGATGGCGCAGGCGCCGCAGGCGGAGCATTTTTTCTCGTCAAACTCAAACAGGATCTTCATGGTTCTCTTATTCCTCCTTTTCCGCCGGAGCCACCGTGCAGCGGACGCTGCGGTAGCCGGGAAATCCGGAGTAGGGGTCGTTGTGTCCGGGCGGGATGATGGAGTTGACGTCCGCCTCCCGGTAGCCGTGGTACATGTGCACCGTGCCGGGCTTCACCCGGATGGTGGGGTTGGCGGCCGCGGTGATGGAGCCCACCCGGGTGGCGATGGTGATCTTATCGCCCCGCTTGACGCCCATCCGGGCGGCGTCCTCGTCGTTGAGGTCGGCGGTAGGATCCGGCCGCATGGAGCGCAGCCACGGCACGTCGTGGAGCCGGGAGTGCAGCGTGGTCGGCAGGCGGGCGCCCGCCACCAGCCGGAAGGGGTATGCCTCCGGGTCCTCGTCGTCGGCGCTGTCCCGCCAAGTAGGCAGCGGGTCGAGGCCGGGGTGCTTTTCAATGATGGTGGAGTACAGTTCGAACTTTCCGGTGGGGGTCTTGAAGCCGTGCTGGCCCACAGGGATCATCTCCACGCCCTCCAGCTTCTGGGGAAACTGGCTGTGGGCCTTGAGGAAGTCCACGTCCACCGGCGTCTCCCGGAGCATGTAGCGCACGCAGGCCTCGGAACCGGCCTTCAGCAGATCGTCGTCCACGTCCAGACGGCGGGCCAGCTCCACGAGGATCTCGTCGTCGGGCTTCGACTCGCCCAGCGGCCGGATGACCGGCTCCGTCCACTGGCCGAAGCCGCCGCCGTACACCTTGAACTCGCTGCGCTCGAAGGAGGAGCAGCAGGGCAGCACGATGTCCGCGTATTTGGCGGAGTCGGTGAGGAACAGGTCGATGTCCACGAAGAAGTCCAGCTCCTTGAAGGCGGCGGACAGCTCCTTGTCGCCGTTGAACATACGGAAGTTCATGCCGTGGGCCCACAGGGCCTTCACCGGATAGGGCAGGCCCTGAGCGA
>CAKUKL010000370.1 GCA_934662925.1 uncultured Oscillospiraceae bacterium
TGCTGCGCCCAAAGCCCAGAGGACCTTGAGGATATCTGCCTGCACTACCTTCAGCAAAGCGCCCAGACTCAGGGCGGGAGCAAGGGGAAGAAGCAGCTTTCCTCCGTGGTCCGGACGGCTATGCAGGTCATCCGGCAGAAGTATTCCGACCCGGATTTCACGCTGGCCTCGCTGGCGGACGACATCAGCATCAGCCCAAACTATCTGTCCAGCGTGTTCCGGCTGGAGACCGGCGTGCGCTTCAAGACCTATCTCAACTCCTTCCGGATGGAGCGGGCCAAGGAGCTGCTCATGGATGGCCGCTATCGGATCTATGAGGTGTCCAGTCTGGTGGGCATCGAGGATTCCCGGTACTTTTCCCAGATATTCCGGACGTATACCGGCATGAAGCCGTCGGAGTTCTGCCGCTCGCCGCTGTTTGCGCCGGGGGAGAACAAGATCCGCTTCGGGCAGGATAATGAAGATACAAATGCTGATAATTGAGCAGAATATAACAAAAGGTAGAAATGGGCGGCGCTTTGCGCCGCCCATATTCTGCTTTCCTGCCGGTTTCTCCGTTCCGGTTGGTCAGGCGCAGGCCGCCTTTGCCTGTGCCAGCATCCGCTCCGCGGAGATGCCGTAGCCGCTGGTGGGGTCGTCGATGAGGACATGGGTCACCGCGCCGACGAATTTGCCGTCCTGTAAAATGGGGGAGCCGCTCATTCCCTGCACAATGCCGCCGGTGACGTCCAGCAGCCGCTGGTCGGTGACGGTGATGAGATAGTCCCGGCAGTCGCTGTCCGACGCCCGGAAAATTTTGCTGATCTCGATCTCGTACCGCTCTACGTCATTGCCGCTGATGTTGGACAGGATCCACGCCGTCCCGGTGTGGACCTCGTCCCGGGCCGCCGCCGGAACGGCCTGCCCCTCGGCCCAGTCCGCGTCCGCAAGCGTGCCGAAAATGCCGCCGGCGGTGTTGGCCCGCAGGTCGCCCAGCAGAGCGCCGGTGTCAAACACGCCCTTGAGCTGCCCCGGCGAGCCCGCCTGCCCCCGGTTCACCCCCGCCACGCTGGCCGGGAGGATGGAGCCCCGCTCCAGCGGCATGAGCAGCGCCGTGTCAATGTCGTTGATGCCGTGGCCCAGCGCGCCGAAGGTGTTGTCCGCCGGATCGTAGTAGGTCACCGTCCCGATGCCCGCCATGGAATCCCGGATCCACGCCCCCAGCTTATAGGTGCTGTCCGCCGGGCAGAAGGCCGCCTGCGCCGTGAGCTGCACCTGCTTGTCGTTGCGGATGGCCCGGATGCTCATGGGCTGGCCCTCCAGCTCCTGAAGCAGAGCGGACACCTCCTCAATGGAATCCACCTCGGTGGAGTTGATGTGGGTGATGATGTCCCCCTCCTTCAGCCCGCAGGCCTTGGCCGGATTCACATTCCCCCGGTCGGTGGCGATGTCCGAGGTCCCCACCACCACAACGCCGTCGGAGAAGAGCTTGATACCCACGGCACGGCCCACCGGCACCACCATTCCGGGGCTGGCCGCAAGGCTCCGCAGGCCCGGCAGCAGGAGCAGCATGACCGCCAGCGCCAGCGCGGCCGCCCGGAGCGCCGCCGTCGGGCCGCCCCATGGTCTTGTCTCGTCGTTCAATGATCTTCGCCCGCCTTTCCCTTCAAAAATTTGCGGAAACGGACTCCGCCTTTTTAATATGGCGCGCCGGAGCGCGGTGCGGCATGGGAAAGTCCGGGGGCTTTGGGCTGGAAAGAGCCGGGAAGGGCGGCGGCCCGCCGTCTGCGGCAGATTATGCAGGAAAAAACCGGCGCAAAAGCAAATTTGTTGCGAAAAAACGGCCGGGATAAAATTTCCGCGCATATTTTCCGCCCCGGCGCTCATATTAACTGATGAGAGATTATGAGCGAGGTGGCGGCATGAACCACACGTCGAAAAAATGGTGGCTGGGATTTCTGGTGATGCGGGGTGCGGGGGTGCTGCTGC
>CAKUKL010000371.1 GCA_934662925.1 uncultured Oscillospiraceae bacterium
TCGAACAGCTCCTCAACACGGGGAAGACCCTGCGTGATGTCGCCGCCGGCAACGCCGCCGGTGTGGAAGGTACGCATGGTCAGCTGAGTGCCCGGCTCGCCGATGGACTGGGCGGCGATGATGCCCACGGCCTCGCCCATGCCGACCGGCTCGTTGAAGGCCAGATTCACACCGTAGCAGCGGGCGCACACGCCGCTGCGGGCCTCGCAGGTGAGCACGGAGCGCACCCGGACGGCCAGCTTGCGGTCGGGATCGCCCTCGGCCTCGGCCTGTTCGCGGAGCTTGCGCTCGATGAGCTTGGCGTCGTCGGCGGTGACCAGCTTATCGCGGCTGACCAGCACCTCGCCGGTCTTGTAGTCGGTGAAGTCCTCGGTGAGGTAGCGGCCGCGCAGGCGCTCTTCCAGCGTCTCGATGACCTGCCCGTTCTCGCTGATCTCGGACACGGTGATGCCGTCGTGAGTGTGGCAGTCGTGCTCCCGGATGATGACCTCCTGAGAGACGTCCACCAGACGGCGGGTCAGGTAACCGGAGTCGGCGGTACGCAGAGCGGTATCGGCCATGCCCTTCCGGGCGCCTCTGGAGGAGATGAAGTATTCCAGAACGCTAAGGCCCTCACGGAAGTTGGCCTTGATGGGGATCTCGATGGTGCGGCCGGAGGTATCGGCCATCAGGCCACGCATACCAGCCAGCTGACGGATCTGAGCCTGAGAACCACGGGCGCCGGAGTCCGCCATCATGAAGATGGGGTTGTAGCGGTCCATGGACTTCTGCAGGGCGTCGGACACATCGCCGGTGGTCTTTTCCCAAGCGGAGACCACCAGACGGTACCGTTCGTCGTTGGTCAGGAAGCCGCGCTTGTACTGGTTCTCGATCTTGACGACTTCCATCTCGGTGGCGGCGATGAGGTCCGCCTTCTGATCGGGGACAGTCATGTCCGCGATGGCGACGGTCAGAGAGCCGCGGGTGGAGAACTTGTAGCCCCGGGCCTTAATGATGTCCAGCACCTCGGAGGACATGGTGAAGCCGTGCTTGGCGATGCAGCTGTCGATGATCTTGCCCAGCATCTTCTTGCCCACGATCTGGTTGATCTCGGGCTCGAAGACCTGATCGGGGTCGCTGCGGTCCACAAAGCCCAGATCCTGAGGAATGCCCTCGTTGAAGATCAGGCGGCCCACGGTGGTGCGCACCAGCTTTTGGCGCTCCTCGCCGTCCACGACGGCGGTGCGGCGGACCAGAATCGGCACGTGCAGATCCAGCACACCCTCGTCGTAGGCGAGCCGGGCCTCGGTGTCGGAGGCAAAGACCCGGTAGACCTCGCGGGGCAGCTCGCCCTTCTCGGCGGCCTCTTTGGCGAGGTAGCCGGTGGTGCAGATATAAGGAGTATAGCGGCCGTGCTCGTCGTCACGGATCCAGATCTCGGTGTCGCCCTCGATGGTGCCGTCCTCCATGGCCTCCACGGCCTCGGCGCAGGTATCGAAGGACAGGGCGGGATCGTTGGGGGCGTACTTCTCGTAGGTCAGGTAGTAGGAGCCCAGCACCATGTCCTGCGTCGGCACGGTGACCGCGCCGCCGTCAGAGGGCTTGAGCAGGTTGTTGGCGGCCAGCATCAGGATGCGGGCCTCGGCCTGCGCCTCGGCGGACAGGGGCACGTGGATAGCCATCTGGTCGCCGTCAAAGTCGGCGTTGAAGGCGGTACACACCAGCGGATGGAGCTTCATGGCGCGGCCTTCCACCAGCACCGGCTCGAAGGCCTGAATGCCCAGACGGTGCAGGGTCGGCGCGCGGTTGAGCATGACGGGATGCTCCTTGATGACGAACTCCAGCGCGTCCCACACGGCGGGGGAAGCCTTATCCACCATCTTTTTGGCGGACTTGATGTTGTTGGCCTGACCGTCCTCCACCAGCTTCTTCATGATGAAGGGGCGGAACAGCTCCACGGCCATCTCCTTGGGCACGCCGCACTGGTA
>CAKUKL010000372.1 GCA_934662925.1 uncultured Oscillospiraceae bacterium
GAACGAAAAGTCACCCCAGCGGAGCGTCCGCGGAGGACGCTCATAGTCCCTCGCCGGACTTCCGGCGAATTCGAAAAAGCGAATCCGTATTTTCGCCCCTGAACGTGTCTTTGCCTACTTTCTGCACGAGCAGAAAGTAGGTCGCCCAAGGGGCGAACCCCCTACTCTCTCCTTCTTTCGTGAAAGAAGAGGTCGCAGGGGCCTTCGCCCCTGCTGTGATTCAAAGAACCACGTTCTTTGAATCACAACCCCAGATCCACCACGGCGTTGACGGCGTCCCGGGTGGCCTGACCGATCTGGCGGGCACGGAAGGCGTCGCCCACCACATAGTGCTCGGGCACCAGCGCAGTGAGCCGGTCCACCTCCACCTGATCGGGCCGCATGCCCGCGGCCATGACCACCGTATCGGCGGGGAAGGCAACCTCCTTGCCGTCCGCGTCCACGGCGGTGACACGCTGTACCTCAATAGAGGTACAGCGGCAGCCGGTGGCCACGGTGATGTTCTCCTCCGTCTCGATCTGGTGGAGCAGATTGATGCGGTGCATCCGGCCGCAGTCGGGGGCCAGCTCGTCCTGCATCTCCAGAATGGTGACCTTGTGGCCCTCCCGTGCCAGCGCCACGGCCTCCTCGGAGCCGATGAGGCCGCCGCCCACCACCACGACGTTCTCGCCGATGGGGGTGTCCTTCCGGAGGTCCGCGCCGAACACCACATTGGTCTTTTCGTCGCAGGGGACGGGCAGCATCCACGGCTGCGCGCCGATGGCCACGATAAGGGCGTCGGGCTTCACCTCGTCCACCAGCTCCCGGGTCACCTCGGTGTTCAGCCGCAGGTCGATGGGCAGCTCCGCCGTCCGGCGGGCCATGAAGTCCCGGTATCTGGCGATATTCCGCTTGAAATCGGCGTTGTCGGCGTACTTCAGGCCGCCCAGCTTATCGCTCTTTTCGCACAGCACCACCTTGTGGCCCCGCTTCACGGCCTCCATGGCCGCCTGGCAGCCCGCAGGGCCGCCGCCCGCGATGAGGACGGTGCGGGGGGCGTGGTTGGTGGGGATGGGATCATAGAAGGTGTGCTCGCTGCCGATGACGGGGTTGACGGCGCAGTGGAGCACCCGGTTTTTCATCAGGCCGCTCTGGCACTCGCCGCAGCGCAGGCAGGGCGTGATGGCGTCCGCCTGCCCCCGGAGCAGCTTTTTGGGCAGGAAGGGGTCGGCAATGAGGGCCCGGCCCATGGCAATGGCGTCCACGCCGGTGTCCGCCATGAACTGCTCCATTTTGTCCGGCTCGGAGAATGCGCCCACGGTGCACACCGGGGTGCTGACGTGCTTCTTGATCTCGGCGGCAAGGCCGGAGTTCTCCCCGTGCTTCTGGAACGCGCCGGGGTGCATGAGCACGGCGGAATACTCCTCCTGCTGGGTACCGGCGGAGACGTGGATCAGGTCCACCTTGCCGTCCAGGGCCTTGGCGATCTCAATGCCGGTCTCGATGCCGTAGCCGCCCTCGCAGCGCTCGGAGCCGGAAATGCGCACGTCGATGGGGAAGGACCGGCCCACGGCGGCCCGGACCTTTTCCACCACCAGCAGCGGGAAGCGCATCCGGTTCTCCATGGAGCCGCCCCACTTGTCCGTGCGGTGGTTGGTCATCTCGGAAATGAACTGGTGGAGCAGCCAGCCGTGCCCCATGTGGAGCATGACCATGTCGAAGCCGCAGGCCTTGGCGGCGGCGGCGGCCTCGCCGAACTTTTCGGCGATGTCATAGATCTGTGCCTCGGTCATCTCCTCCACCGTGTCGCCCCACTCGTCCACGTAGCCGGAGGGGCCGATGGCGTTCTTACCGCCGATGAACTCGGGGGAGCACAGCGCCCCGCCGTGGTCAAGCTCGATGGACGCGGCGGCCCCGCCTGCGTGGATGGCCTCCGCCATCTGCACCAGATAGGGGACGGCGCTGGGGTCGTTCATGCCC
>CAKUKL010000373.1 GCA_934662925.1 uncultured Oscillospiraceae bacterium
AGTTGGCGGTGCGGTAGGCGAACATTTTCTTCTGGAGCTCTTCAAGCCGCTCCAATGCTTCTTTCAATTCCATGGGTGGACCTCATTTCCGTATTATTTTGATAGAGCAATGATACGACATCGGCGCGGAGTTTGCAAGCGCTGCCGCGTTTCTTTTGCCGGTAGGGCGGAAAGGGTGAAACTGACAAAACTGTTGCGCGCTGCAATCTCCTATGTTATGTTGTTTATATAAATACGAAGAAAGGCGGCGCGGCCATGAAGAAAAAACGGAGCATCATCCTTTTGATCCTGCTTATCGTCGTTCTGGCCGGGGCGGCGGGGGGCTCGTTCTGGTATTTGGGCCGGGCGGTCCCGATGGGGGAGCTGAAAGACGCGCCCCTTTCCGACCTCGGGTACATCAGGCTCTGCCCGGGCGGCAAGACACTCACCGCTTCGGAGCACCCCTTTGCGGAATCGGACGCGGCCGAGCTGGCCGGACTGCTGTCCGCCATCCCGGCGAAGCGGAACACCCGGAGCGGCGCGGTCATTGACCCGGACAGCGGATACGTGGCGGTCTGGACCGGCGGAGCGGACGGCGGCAGCGCGTACCTCTGCGCGGGGGACAGCCCGGCGGACTGCCGGTTCTACTATCAGGCGAGCGGGAGCGGTGCCCTGAAAGCGTATGACCTCCGACCCGGCGATGAGACCTATCAAAACCTGCTGGCCGCGCTGGAGCGGATGACGGCGTATTACGAGGAATGAGCGCCGGGGGTTCATAAGCTCCAGACCTTGTGAAAGTGAGATGAACCTTATGAAAAACAGGAAGATCTGGTGTTATGTATTGGCGGCGCTCTGCGTTCTGCTGTTGTTGGCGTGCGTTTATCTTTTGAATGCCCGGAGCAAATTGAACGAGACCGCATACGACCTTGCCAATGATGGGTATGCGTCAGTCGTTTCGGCTCTGGAGCGGGCCTGCGGCAGCGAAGAGCTGACAATGCGTGACGTGGAGGAGATCAAAGCAAGCGTGGATGTTCTTCGCGGGGAGCTTGAGCTGCTGTACCGCGCGGGCCTGACGAAGGACCCGTATTCCATGGGGGTTGCATATAATCCGTTTACAAGCTTTTCCGGGTATCTGTATGAGGCCATTGACGAGGCGTACCGTGCGGGCGGTATCCCGGAGGGGCTGGCGGACGAGCTGAGATCCCTGTACGAGCTGCTCAGACCGGAACAGGATGTGCTGGATGCCGCGCGGGCGCTGGACGGCGTGACGTTTAAGTGAAAACCGGGCGGGAAACAGCGCCGCAGATGAAAAGCAGTGTGAAAAAGGCTCCCACGCTTGAAGCGGGGGAGCCTTTTTGACTTGATTCAGATGTGCTTCCAGACAGCGCCGCCTGGAACCGCAGCGTTAAGAAAATATGCCGGCGGCATATTTTTAGCGTAGGCCGCAGCGGCTGTGCCGCGAGGAAAGGGCAGGATCAGATACGCTTCCAAGTCGCGCCGTTCGGGACATCCACTACCTCGATCCCCTGCGCCTTCAGCTCGTCGCGGATGCGGTCGGCCTCGGCGAAGTTCTTCGCCTTCTTGGCCTCCGCCCGCTGGAGCACCAGAGCGTCGATGGCGGGGTCGCCCTCGCCCTGAACGGTGAACCCGCCGGCGGCGGGGGCGGCCTTGGCCGCGGCGGCTTCCTTCTCCCGCAGCTCGATGGACTTATCCATCAGGGACAGGGACAGCACCCGGTCGTAGTCGTTGAGGATGGCCAGCTTGGTGTTGTCGTTGGTCTTGGCCTTCAGCACGTCGTACAGCAGGGTGACGGCCTGAGCGGTGTTCAGGTCGTTGCCCACCTGCTCGATGAATTTCTTCCGGTAGTCGTAGAACACGTCGGAGTCCACGTCCCCCTCGGCCTTCAGCGCGGCGATGCGCCGGATGAGCTTCTGGTAGGCGGTGGCGGCGTTGTCAA
>CAKUKL010000374.1 GCA_934662925.1 uncultured Oscillospiraceae bacterium
ATTCAGGGCACGTTTACAAACTCCACGCCCTCAGCCAGCTCCAATATGATCTCCTTTTCCACATTGTTTCCCAGAACCAGTATATATCTGCTTTGATCTGTGTCGGCCCAGACGACGCCTACGCTGTCTATGACCAGACCGTTATCAAACTCATACCGCTTCTCGATGAGAAGTCCCTCATATCCATGGATCCTGATATCCGTCACCTCGGCGTTTTCGGTATCAATGACATATTCGTCACCGGCCGTCGTTTTGAATATGTCAAACAGGATGGTGGCGTCATCTTCGTTGATGTATTGAATGTAGCCGCTGTCCCGGGAGCCGCCCTGATAATCAACCGTAAATCCCTCCGGGATCTCCGGAAGGCGATAACCATAAAAATAGTCCCCCGCCCCGTCAGAGTCTGTCCGATCCGGGTCCGTCCGGTTTTCTTCCGGCGTCAGGGGAGCGGCGGGAACGGATACTTCGATCAGAAAATCGAGGGTCTTTTCGCGCAGCTCCGGACTGGCCGCGAGCGCCGCGGCAAACAGCAGCGCGCACACAGCCGCCGCTATGCCCGCCCCGCGCAGCACCCGGAAAGCCGTCCTGCCCGCGGCACGTCGCCGCGCCCGGGCGAATGCCCGCCGGATCGTTTTGACGCAGCGGTCGTTTACCTCGTCCGGGATAGCTGCCGCCGGGTCCGCCTTCAGCCGCTCGTTTTCCTCCAGAAGCTGTTTCCCCTCGGCTTCGGCGGCATCTGCCGTCAACAGCGCGGAGAGCGCGTCCTCATACTGCTTCCGCAGCTGCTCATGTCGGTCCAGATGATCCTCTTTCTGCCGCTCCGATTCGGTCTCCGCGTGGCCGCTCCCGCCGGCCCCGGCGGCTCGCCCCTCCCGGAACTCCTGCCGCCTGGAGTAATTCATCGAAGCGTTTCTGACGGCGGAAACAATATCGTAGGCCAAACCGCCGCGGCCAAGCTTCCGCAATTCGGGAACTCTTTGGCTCAGGCTGGCCAGACAGTCCCGCACGGCGGCTTCCCTGCCGGCAGGATCGGGAATATACTCCCCGGCCGTCGAAAACATCAGCCTGTGAAATTCGCCGTACAGCCAGAGCATATACCAGAGCATATAGTTATAGTCTCTGTCATTCTGGCCCTGTGTTTTGGCATGGATATAAGCGCTCATCGGCATGACTCCTGTATCTGTTTTCTGACGCCGAAACGCGCCGGAACATAGCTATACTCTCAGTTTAGCTGTTGTATCCCGAGAAATCAACCGCAAAGTGCAGACAGCCCGCCGGGTTCCGCATAAAAAAAGAAACCGCCTGCTTCCCACAGGCGGTTTCTTTGATGTAAATGAGCGTTTCCCTTGCGGAGCAAATTCTGTTTTGAGGTCTTTGCACACCAAGGGAGGTCGGCGTCAGCCTGAAAGAATACTGCGGCGGCCTGACCAGCCGTCAGGCCAGTTTTTTGCCTGTGATGCGCTTACTGCTCCCGCTTCGCGATCTGCTCCAGCAGGATCTGCTCCGCGTAGCCGCAGGCGCGCTCGACGGAACCGGCCTCGAAAGGGTTGGCCAGATTAGCATAGCGCAGCGTTTCCAGATAGCTGCGGCTGCCGCCGACCTTACAGAGGTTGAGGTAGTCCTGCCACGCAGCCTCCTTGTTCTCGGCGTACTTTTTCTTGAACTCCATCGCGCCCATGGTGGTGAGCGTATAGTTGATGTAGTAGAAGGGGTAAAGGTAGATGTGCAGCTTGTGGTACCAGTAGCCGCCGCGCTCCATGAAGGGGTCGTTGTCGTACTTACGCCACGGCATGTACTTTTCCTCCAGCAGGTGCCACTGGTACGTCCGCTCCTTGGGGGTCAGCTCGGGATGGGCATAGCAGATGTGCTGGAACTCGTCCACCGCCACGCCGAAGGGCACGAAGGTCAGCGCCTCCTGCAGATGGGCGAAGCG
>CAKUKL010000375.1 GCA_934662925.1 uncultured Oscillospiraceae bacterium
CGCCGATTTGCTATGCTAAAGTAAATTGGCGCAATCGCTCCACGGGAGGAATCAGAATGATCACCATACAAAACCACCCCGTCCGGTGGAAGGACGGGCGCTTTGCCCCCATCGAGGCCGTCGCTGACCGCCGCGGCACCATGGCCTACGGCATTCTCACCGCGCACAACACCTCCGACTCCGACGACCGGCTGAAGATCCGCTTCGACGCCATGGCGTCCCACGACATCACCTACGTCGGCATCATCCAGACCGCCCGGGCCTCCGGCCTGAAGGAGTTTCCCCTGCCCTACGTGCTCACCAACTGCCACAACTCCCTGTGCGCGGTGGGCGGCACCATCAACGAGGACGACCATGTGTTCGGCCTGTCTGCCGCCAAGAAGTACGGCGGTGAGTTCGTCCCCGCCCATCAGGCCGTCATCCACTCTTACATGCGGGAGCGCTACGCCGCCCCCGGCCGGATGATCCTCGGTTCCGACTCCCACACCCGCTACGGCGCATACGGCTGCATGGCAATCGGCGAAGGCGGCCCGGAACTTGCCCGTCAGCTGCTGTGCAAGACCTACGACATCGCCTACCCCCGGGTCATGGCTATCTATCTCACCGGTGCACCCCGGCCCGGCGTCGGCCCTCAGGACGTAGCACTGGCCATCATTGCCGCCACCTTCAAAGAAGGTATTGTAAAAAACTCTGTCATGGAGTTCTTCGGTCCCGGCGTGGCCAGTCTCTCCATGGATTACCGCTCCGGCATCGACGTTATGACCACCGAGACCGCCTGCCTTTCCTCCGTCTGGCAGACGGACGGCATGACGAAGGCCGCCCTCACCGCGCTGGGCCGCGGAGACAGCTTCAAGGCTCAGGCTCCGGCGGACGGCGCATGCTACGACGGCGTGCTCACTGTAGAGCTGGACAAGGTGGAGCCCATGATTGCCCTGCCCTTCCACCCCTCTAACGCCTACCCCATCCGGGTCTTCAAGGAAAATATGGCCGACCTGCTCCATCAAGTGGAGACCGATACCCGGGAGCAGTTGGGCATTGAGCCCCCCGCTCCCCTCACCGGCAAGATCCGGGACGGCCGCTTCTACGTGGATCAGGCTGTCATCGCCGGCTGCTCCGGCGGCACGTACCAGAACCTGCGCCGGGCCGCCGACATCATCGGCGCGGCGCCCATCGGCTCCAACGAGTTCTGGCTGTCCTGCTATCCCGGCTCCATGCCCATCATGATGGAGCTGACCCGTCAGGGTGTCATCTCCACCCTCATGGCCGCAGGCGCGTCCGTCCGCTCCTGCTTCTGCGGCCCCTGCTTCGGCGCGGGCGACGTACCCGCCAACGGCGCGTTCTCCATCCGTCACTCCACCCGGAACTTCCCCAACCGGGAGGGTTCCAAGCCCGGTGACAGGCAGGTGTCCTATGTGGCCCTGATGGACGCCCGCTCCATCGCCGCCACGGCAAAGAACGGCGGCGCCCTCACTGCCGCCACCGAGCTGGAAAACATCCCCGCCGACCGCCCGGACGAGAACTGGGCCTACGACGATACGCCCTACAGATCCCGGGTGTACTACGGCGTAGGCAAGCCCGACCCGGAACAGGAGCTGGTCTTTGGTCCCAACATCGCCGACTGGCCGGAGCAGATTGCCCTGCCGGAGGACCTGCTGCTCACCGTGGCCGCCGCCATCTATGATCCCGTCACCACCACCGACGAGCTGATTCCCTCCGGCGAGACCTCCTCTTACCGCTCCAATCCCCTGCGGCTGTCCGAGTTTGCCCTGTCCCGAAAGGACCCCAACTACGTGCCCCGAGCCAAGGAGATCCTTGCCGCGGAGCAGCTGCGCCGGAAGGAGCCCAACGCCCCCGAAGTGCTGGCCGTGCTGGACGGCGACACCGCCAAGTTCGGCGCTCCCACCGTGGAGGGCGCTACCGTCACCGCCAACG
>CAKUKL010000376.1 GCA_934662925.1 uncultured Oscillospiraceae bacterium
GACGTGGCCCGCGTGGAGGACCGTACCTTCATCTGCTGCCGCAACGAGGAAGACGCAGGCCCCACCAACCACTGGATGGACCCGCAGGAGATGTACGCCAAGCTGTATCAGCTGTTCGACGGCTCCATGGAGGGCCGCACCATGTACGTCATCCCCTACTCCATGAGTATTGTCGGCTCCCCCTTCGCCAAATATGGCATCGAGCTGACCGACTCCATCTACGTGGTACTCAACATGGCCATCATGACCCGGGTGGGCTTCGACGTGCTGGACGCTCTAGGCGACAGCGCCGACTACATCAAGGGACTCCACTCCTATGCCGATCTGGACAGCGAGAACAAGTACATCGTCCACTTCCCCGAGGACAACACCATCATGTCCATCAACTCCAATTACGGCGGCAACGTGCTGCTGGGCAAAAAGTGCTTCGCCCTGCGCATCGCCTCCTATCTGGGCCACAACGAGGGCTGGATGGCCGAGCATATGCTGATCCTCGGCATCCAGAATCCTCAGGGTGAGGTGCGCTATCTGTCTGCCGCCTTCCCCTCCGCCTGCGGCAAGACCAATCTGGCCATGCTCATCCCTCCCGAGGGCTACCGCAAGGCTGGCTGGAAGGTCTGGTGCGTGGGCGACGATATCGCGTGGCTGCGGGTCGGCCCCGACGGGCGGCTCTGGGCCGTGAACCCGGAGTACGGCTTCTTCGGTGTGGCCCCCGGCACCAACGCCAAGTCCAACTTCAACGCGCTGGAATCCACCAAGCGCGGCACCATCTTCACCAACGTGGCCTACAACCCCGCCGACGGCACCGTGTGGTGGGACGGCCTCACCAAGGGCGACGCCATTCCCGAGACGCTCATCGACTGGAACGGTCTTGAGTGGCACCGGGGCGATGAGAAAAAGCCCGCCCATCCCAACAGCCGCTTCACCGCCCCCGCCCGGAACTGCCCCTGCCTCTCCCCCGAGTTCGACAACCCTCAGGGCGTGCCCATCTCCGCCATCGTATTCGGCGGCCGCCGGGCCAAGACCGCGCCGCTGGTCTACCAGTCCCGGAGCTGGAACCACGGTGTGTTCGTCGGCTCCATCATGGCGTCTGAGACCACCGCCGCCGCCGCGGGCACCGTAGGCGTGGTCCGCCGGGACCCCATGGCCATGCTGCCCTTCTGCGGCTATCATATGGCCGACTACTGGCAGCACTGGCTGGACATGGGCAAGAAGATCGTGCACCAGCCCAAGATCTTCAACGTCAACTGGTTCCGCACCGATGACGACGGCAATTTCATCTGGCCGGGCTTCGGCGACAACCTGCGGGTGCTGGAGTGGATCATGAAGCGCTGCTTCGATGAGGTGGACGCCGAGGAGACCGCCATCGGCTATCAGCCCCGCCCCGAGGACATCAATCTGGACGGTCTGGACATTTCCGTCGACACTCTCCGGGAGCTTCTGAATGTGGATCCGGAACTGTGGAAGCAGGAGGTCGAGGGGATCAAGGAATTCTACACCCGGTTCGGCGGCAAGCTCCCCGCCGAGCTCCGCCGCCAGCTTGAGACGCTGGAAAACAATCTGAAGTAAGCTATGACCCCCGGATGAGCCTGCCGACTCGTCCGGGGGTCTTGCTGTCAAGTGCCGCTCCTCCCGCATAGAATAGGTCGAAGGAGGGTCTATCCCATGCCGATTATCTATCTTTCTCCCTCCACGCAGGAGAACAATCAATATGTCAGCGGCGGCAGTGAGGAGCAGTGGATGAACCGTCTGGCCGACGCCATGGTCCCCTATCTCAACGCTTCCGGCATCCAGTATACCCGGAACACCCCGGATATGACTGCCGCCTCGTCCATACGGGCCTCCAACGCCGGAAACTACGACCTGCATCTAGCCCTGCACTCCAACGCCGCGCCGCCCAGCAATTACGGCAATGTCCGCGGCATCATTG
>CAKUKL010000377.1 GCA_934662925.1 uncultured Oscillospiraceae bacterium
TCGCAGCACTCCCCCACCTGAAGCGCCGGGGCGCAGTAAAAGGCCACGCCGCCGCAACTGAGGTCGATGGAGCTGATGGCCCGGCGGCCCTGCCACCGGGCACCGGGAAGGGGATAGATAAAGCTGGCGAAGCGGATGGGCACCCGCAGGTTGCGCCAGTAGGACTTGTCCAGCAGGGCGATGCGCTCCAGCACGAAGCGGTCCCCGGACCGGCGCAGCAGGCGGCACTGGAGGGAGAGCTGGCTGCCCGCCACCTCCACGAGGTTAAAAACCTCGTGCTTGGCCACCTCGTCTTCCTTTCCGCCCAGCACTTGGATCTCAAGCGTCTCGCCGCTTGAGGGCGTCAGCAGATTTGCGCTGCCCAGCGTTTCGTTTACGCTGTCCAGCAAAAGCACGTTGTTGTTTTTCAGAAAATTTTCCATGAATCGCGGCCCTCCCGGATCAAGTCTGCGGCGGCGCGCCGTCCCCGTCCGGCTTCTCCGGGTCGAACTGGAGGAAGTAGACGTAGATCTCGACGATCACCTGATATAAGCTCTCTGGGATCTCCTGCCCCAGCTGAAGCTGGGAGAGGATGGTGGCAAGAGAATTGTCCTCGTAAATGGGTACGCCGCTGTCGGCGGCGGTCTCCACGATCTTTTCGGCAAGATAGCCCATGCCGGAGGCCACAATGACCGGCGCGGTGTCGCTCTCGCCGTAATGCAGGGCGACGGCCCGCTTGGCCGGTCTGGCCGAATCACGCTCTGACATTCACACCGCTCCTTTTTTCAAAAATCTTGGGGAATACCTCCGTCAGTGTGACGGGCTTATCCATGCGCCGCACCGTCACCCGGGCGGGGGTCAGGTCGTTGCGGCGGACGATGTCGGTCAGGGACTGCTCGATGCGCTGGGCGAAGGGCAGCGCCTGGGCGGGACAGCCCACCTGCACCTCCACCTCGCTGCCCCGGGTGGTGAGGATCACGTCGAAAAAGCCCAGGGATTGCACATCAATTTTGAAGAGCAGCTTCATGCCGCGCTCCTTCCGGCCGGAGCCGTCTCCGCGGTCGTTTTCCGCGTCGGGGTCCACCCACAGCTCGGAAAAAAGCATCCGCCCGTTCCATTCCAAGGGGAGCAGGTAGTGGTTGATGGGCATATACACGCTCTCGTTGACCAGCATGGCGCTGACGAGGTTGCGGAAGATCTGCTGCACGTCGGCGCTGCCCTCGCCCCGGAGGGCGGCAGCCGCGGCGGCGGAGAGGTGATCCGCGAACTGCACGGCCCGGGCGTCCCGGCCCGCGCCGTCCTTCAGTAGCGTGAGAAGGGACTGGTCGTCGATGCCTTCAAGCTGGCCCTTCAGCGTACCGTAGCCGCCCAACTGGTGGAACAGCTCCAGAAGATTTTCCACAGAGCCGTTCTGGTAGCGGGCCACATTCAGCGTCAGCATGGTCAAAAGCTCACGGGGCGTTCCCATATCGTGGGTGCGCTCTACATATTCCGACATATAGGGGATCACGCCCTTTTGCAGCAGCGCCAAATTCCCCTCGCGGTCGCCTGCGGCGATGCCGTTTTCCAGCTGGGCCAGCAGTTCGTAGAGCTTGGCTCCCCAGCTGGCGGGCATGGTGTCGGCCATGCCCCGCAGCTCCCGCAGGAGGTTGCCCTCAATGTGGGCGGTGGAGGAAAAGTCGGCGTAGCTTTTGAGAAACTTGAGGATGTCAGTCTGCACGGCGTCAGACGAGGCCCGGGCATAGGCCCCCCGCAGCAGCGCGAACAGCGCGCCGCCGAAGCGGGTGCCCGCCCGCATCTGCCCCTTGAGGAACTCAAGCAGCTGCCCCTCGTCCATCTCCAACAGCTCAAAGGCCTTGGCCATCTCGGTGGCCACGCCCTCGCTCATGCCGGAGAGCACCACCGTCCGCTCACCGGCGAACAGGCGGGAGAGGCTTTCGGACATG
>CAKUKL010000378.1 GCA_934662925.1 uncultured Oscillospiraceae bacterium
ATCCATGCCCAACAGGCATTTGGAGGTGATGGTGGACAGGGTCTGCCGGGGCTCCATGATATTCAGGTCATAGTCGGGCTTGAGCTTGAAAATGTTCAGCACCGAGTCCAGCATCTCCCGGTGCTGGGCAGTGACGCAGCACCGGGCCTGGATGCCCGGGCGGCGCTGGAGCTCCAGGGCCAGGGGAGCCATTTTAATGGCCTCGGGCCGGGTGCCGAAAATGGTCATGACCTTGATCTTATCCATGCTCCCCGTCCTCCTTGTTCTCCGGCGTCTCCGCAGCCTGAGCGCTTTCGCCCGGCCCCGGCTGGTTTCCCGGCTTCTGCTCCGTTTTTTCCGGCTGCTTCTTCCCGGCGTTCCCGTTCAGGAAGATCCGGGCCGCCACAAGTCCGGCCAGCGCCATGGCCACAAGGAAGATCATGGCCTTGAGGGCGCTGCTGGCGGTGAGCACCACGGCGGACAGGCCCAGAATGGCGGACACCACATAGAGGATGCCCACCGCCTGCTTCTGGGAAAAGCCCATGTCGATGAGCCGGTGGTGAATATGGCTCCGGTCGGGGCTCATGGGGTTCTGCCCGTGGGACACCCGGCGAATAACGGCGAAGGTCACGTCAAAAATGGGCAGGCCCAGCATGAGGAAGGGGGCCACGAAGGAGATGATGGTGGGCAGCTTGAACATGCCCTGTACCGACACCGTGGCCAGAATAAAGCCCAGAAACGTGGCGCCGGTGTCGCCCATGAAGATCTTAGCGGGGTTCAGGTTGTACGGCAGGAAACCGATGCACGCCCCGGCCAGCGCCGCCATCATGACGGCCACGTCCCCCTCGCTGACCAGCAGAGCGATGACCAGCATGGTCACCGAGCTGATGGTGGACACGCCGCAGGCCAAACCGTCCAGCCCGTCGATGAGGTTGACGGCGTTGGTGATGGCCACGATCCACAGAATGGTCACGGGGTAGCTCAGCCAGCCCAGCTGCCACACGGGGTTATCGCTGAAAATATTGGGGTTGGACAGCACCCGGATCACATTGCCCGAGCACACCGCCACCAGCGCCGCCGCGATCTGCACCACGAACTTCAGCTTGGCGGACAGGGCGTAGATATCGTCGAAAATGCCGAGGATGACGATGATGACCGCACCCAGCAGCATTCCCTGCTTCTGCCCGTCCAGCGGCAGGAGGAGCAGGACGCTGACGATGAATCCGAAGAAAATGGCCAGACCGCCCATCCGGGGGATGGGGTGGTCGTGCATCCGGCGGTTGTCCCGGGGCACGTCGATGGCCCCCACCTTGACAGACAGCATTTTCACCAGCGGCGTGGTGGCGAAGGCGATGACCGCCGCCAGGATCAGCGCCAGCAGCACATAGCCGATAGTGGGCAGGGCCAGCCCGGAACGGCCCACGCCCATAACTTCAACTCGCTCCACGGCGAGCATTGCTTGCGACATGAAATACGCAGCTCCTTTTATCGGGGTTACAGGGCCACGAAGCCCACCTTTTTGTAGACCTTGCGCAGGGTCTTGCTGGCTACATAGGACGCCTTTTCCGCGCCGGCGCGGTAGACGGACTCCAGATAGGCCTTGTCCTTGAGGATGCGGGCAGCCTCCTCCCGGATGGGCCGGAGGGTCTCCACCACCGCGTCGCCCACGGCGGGCTTGAACGCGCCGTAGCCCTGTCCGTCGAACTCCCGCTCGATGTCGGCAAAGCTCTTGCCGGTGACGGCGGAGTAGATGGTCATCAGGTTGGCTACGCCGGGCTTTTTCTCCGGGTCGTACCGGACGCAGTGCTCCGTATCGCTGTCGGTAACGGCGCGCTTGAACTTGCGCAGGATGTCCTCCGGCTTCTCCATCAGGTAGATGGAACCGTTGGGGTCCTTGTCAGACTTGGACATCTTGGAGG
>CAKUKL010000379.1 GCA_934662925.1 uncultured Oscillospiraceae bacterium
CGTCTACACCGTGGAGGGGAAGCTCAGCTGGGGCCACTGTCTCCACATCCTCAACGCATATGGCGAGCACATCGGCACCGTCCAGCAGAAGGTGCTGACCTTCATGCCCAAATTTGAGCTGTATGAGCACGACGTGCTGGTGGGTACCCTGCGGAAGGAGTTTACCTTCCTGCGGCCTCACTACTTCATCGACTGCAATGGTTGGGAAATTCAGGGCGAGTTCATGGAGTGGGACTATACCATCACCGACCATAGCGGCCGGGAGGTGGCGGTCATCACCAAGGAGCTGTTTCACTGGACAGACACCTACGTCATCGACGTGGCCGACCCGGCGGACGCTTTGCAGGCGCTGATGGTGGTGCTGTCCATCGACGCGGAGAAGTGCTCCCGGAACTGATGCCGCCCGAAATTGAACATAAGGAACCCCCCTTCGGATAGATCCGAAGGGGGGGTTCAATGTCGAAACCTTATAACTTTTTCGACGATTATTTCAATTTTTCCATGCCGATCTGCATCCGGCGGAGGGTCTCGTCCCGGCCCAGAATGCGGCAGATCTCCACAGCACCGCCGGGGGTGACGGCCTTGCCCGCCGCGGCGATGCGCAGGGGCCACATGAGGGTGGCGTTCTTCACGCCCAGCTGCTCGGCCAGAGCGATGAGGGCGTCGTGGATGGAGTCCTGCGTCCAGTCGGCCAGATCAGCCAGTACCGGCGCGGTCTTTTCCAGCATGTCCAGCGATACCTCGCTGTTGGTCTTGGATTTCTTGTTGGTGAACAGCGCCGCGTCGTACTCGGGGAGCTGGTCGAAGAAGTCCACCTTCTCCGGAATATCGGTGAGCTTTTCGCACCGGGCCTGAAGCAGGGCGGCGATGGCGGCGGCGTCCAGTGCCGGGTTCTTCACCGTCTGGCGGATATAGGGTTCGGCGGCTTTGGCGAAGGCCTCGGGGGTCATGGCCCGGAGATAGCTGGCGTTGAAGTAGTTGAGCTTGCCCATGTCGAAGGCGGAGGGGGACTTGGAGATGCCCGCGATGTCAAAGGCGTCGATGAGCTGCTCCATGGTGAAGAACTCCTGCTCGGCGATGTCGCCGTGGGGGGCCCAGCCCAGCAGGGCCACGTAGTTCACCACCGCCTCGGACAGATAGCCCTGTTCCATGAGGTCCTCGTAGGAGGGGTCGCCCTTGCGCTTGCTCATCTTGCGCACCGTGCCCGTCTCCGGGTCGGTGATCATGACGGAGGCGCAGTGGACGTAGGTGGGGATCTCCCAGCCGAAGGCCTCGTACAGCAGGTTGTACTTGGGGGCGGAGGACAGGTACTCCGCGCCGCGGACCACGTGGGTGATGCCCATGAGGTGGTCGTCCACCACGTTGGCGAAGTTGTAGGTGGGCAGGCCGTCCCGCTTGATGAGCACCTGATCGTCAAGATCGCTGTTGTCCACGGTGATGTCGCCGTACACGGCGTCGTGGAAGGTGGTCTGACCCTCGGGAATGCGCTGGCGGATGACGTAAGGTTCGCCGGCGGCGGCGCGGGCCGCGGCCTCTTCCGGGGACAGGGAACGGCAGGGGTCCGCCGCCCGGTCGAACTCGCCGGAGTCCTCCTCGGACTCGGTCTTCTCGCAGAAGCAGTAGTAGGCCGCGCCCTTTTCCACCAGCAGCCGGGCGTACTTGCCGTACAGATCCCGGCGCTCGGTCTGGATGTAGGGGCCAACGGGGCCGCCGATGTCCGGGCCTTCGTCCCACGTCAGGCCGCACTTGCGCATGGTGGCGTAGATGACCTCCGCCGCGTCGGCCACCAGACGGCCCTGGTCGGTGTCCTCAATGCGGAGCAGGAACTTGCCCCCGGCGTGCCGGGCGATGAGATAGGTGTAAAGCGCGGTGCGGAGATTGCCCACG
>CAKUKL010000380.1 GCA_934662925.1 uncultured Oscillospiraceae bacterium
CCATGGTGTTCGACGAGGTGGACACCGGCGTTTCCGGCCGGGCGGCCCAGAAGGTGGCGGAAAAGCTGTACGAGGTGGCCCGGGAGCGGCAGGTGCTGTGCGTCACCCATCTGCCCCAGATCGCCGCCATGGGCGACGTCCACTTTTCCGTGGAAAAGGGCGAGGCGGATGGCCGGACCTTCACCGCGGTGGAGCGGCTGGACCGGGAGCGCCGCCGTCAGGAGCTTGCCCGGCTCACCAGCGGCGACCATGTGACCGACACGGCGCTGAGCGGCGCGGAGGAGCTTCTGTCCGCGGCGGAGCAGTGGAAAAAGTCCGGGAGCGGCGCGTCCGCGGCCCGGAAGAAGTAAATGCGCGCGCCCCCGTTTCCCGGGCTGGGAAGCGGGGGCGTTTTTCTTTGGCACAAAGGCGGCAAAGTGAAAATTATGGGTGTCAAATGGGAAGGAATGTAGTATAATATCTGCAACTGCCCACAAAAGGAGGAAAAACATGGAAATGTTTTGCAGGCCGCTGGCCGACGGCGTGGATATGCTGTCAGTCAGGACCGATAAATTCAAAACAGGGGTGTTCAGTGTGTCCCTGACCGTTCCGCTGCGGGCGGAGACGGCCACGGCCAACGCGCTGCTGGGCGACGTGCTCTACCGGGGCAGCCGCCTGCACCCGGATATCGAGCACATCTCGCTGGCCACCGACGAGCTGTACGGCGCGTCCGTCGGCCCCGGTGTGCGCCAGCGGGGGGAGAGCCAGAGCGTCTGCTTCTCCGCCAGCTTCATCGACGACCGCTACGCGCTGGACGGTACGGCGGTGCTGGAGCCGGTGCTGGCCCTCATCGGGGAGTTGCTGCTGGACCCCGCCACGGAAAACGGCGTGTTCCGGGAGGACTTCGTCCGCAGCGAGGGAGCCAATCTGGCCGACCAGATCCGCGCCCGGGTGAACGAGAAGCGCAGCTGGTCCATTTTCCGGCTGACCCAGGAGATGTGCGCCGGGGAGGCGTACGCGCTGGACAAGCTGGGCAATGCCGAGGAGGCGGAGCAGATGACGGCGGAACGCCTTTGGGCGCAGTATCAGACGCTGCTGCGCACCGCCCGGGTGGTGTTCTACTACGGCGGCGCCGCCGACCCGGACCGGGTGGAGGAGGCGGTGCGGACGAGCTTCGCCCCGCTGATCTGTGACCGGACCTGCCCGCTGGAGTGCGAGGTAAAGGCCCATCCCGGCCATCCCGTCCGGGAGGTCACGGACCACATGAACGTGACCCAGGGCAAGCTGGCGCTGGGCTTCCGCACAGGCGGCATCACCGTGTCCCACCCGGACTATCCGGCGCTGCTGGTGATGGACAACCTGTACGGCGGCTCGTCCAACTCCAAGCTATTCATGAACGTGCGGGAGAAGCTGTCCCTGTGCTATTTCGCCTTTTCCGCGCTGGACAAGCGCAAGGGGCTGATGGTGGTGTCCTCCGGCGTGGAGTTCGATAAGTTCGGCAGGGCCAAGGAGGAGATCCTCGCCCAGCTGGACGCGGTGCGCCGGGGTGAATTTACGGAAGAAGAAATGACGGCGGCCCGTCAGGGCGTGACCAGCAGTCTGCGCGCCGCGCTGGACAGTCAGGGCCGTCTGGAGGACTATTGGACGGCGCAGATGCTGTCCGGCGGCCCCCTCGCGGGGCCGGAGAGCCTCATCGAGCCGGTGGAGCGGGTGACGGCGGAGGACGTGGCCCGGGTGGCCCGGGCCGTGGAGCTGGACACCGTGTATCAGCTTGCGGGAAGGGAGGACGTCTGACATGGAAAAGGTATTTTACCCCGCGCTGGGGGAGACGGTGTGGCACGAGACGCTGCCCAACGGCCTGCACATCTACGTGGATGAAAAGCCGGAGTACGGCAAGCAGT
>CAKUKL010000381.1 GCA_934662925.1 uncultured Oscillospiraceae bacterium
CCATGCCACAGTGGCGTCCAGCCCGTAGGGCACGTAGGTGACGGCGAAGCGGTGGTTGGTGCGGGAGACGATCTGAAGATCGGCGTACAGCGTGCAGTAATAGATGGCAGACGCCAGCTGGCAGATGCCGCCGCCCAGCTCCTGTTTATCCTGACCGGCCACGTAGACGGTGGCTTCCTTATAGCCCTTGGCGGCGGTGCGCTCGCCCACGGTCTTATTATAGGAGAAGGTGTCACCCGGCATGAGGATGGTGCCGTCCACCGCCTTGGCGGCCAGACGGATGTTGGTCCGGCGGTTGGCGGTGCCGGCCATGTAGGTCTTGGAGGAGGCCAGCAGGTCGCGGTACAGCAGCTGCTCGGCGCCGCTCAGGTCGGGCTGGAGGAAGATCAGCGGGATGGAACAGCTCTCGCCGGGGGCGGTCTCGTCCAGAATGGTCTGGGCCTTGTCCGCGTCCACGCTGTGGCCCACCACGGTGGGGGTGGGCTTGCCGTTGGCCCCAACGGTGGGGGACTGAGGGGCTACGTAGACCTTCTGACTGAGACTTTCGCCGGTGAGCTCCGCGCAGGGGACGGTGACGGGGGTCACGTCCAGCGTTTCCTCGCCGGAGAGGAGGGCTTCCTCCATGGACTGAGCCAGCGCTTCGGCGTCCACGGCCTGACCGTCGGTGCCCCGGGTGAGTTCCACGGTGGTGTCGGTAAGCTCATAGCTGTAGTCCACGGGGGCCACATAGAGGGTGTCGGCGATCTGGCCAGCCAGCCGCTGGATCTGAGCTTCGCCCTCGTCCGTCAGGGCCAGCGCGGAGGCGGTGTGCTCGCTGGCGCCGCCCATGCCCAGCCAGAGCATGCCCAGCTTCCATAGGGGCTGCTCCGCCTTGTAGGCCAGCGCGGCGGAAACGGGGGCCTGAGGGTCGGTCTCCAGCAGGCTGCCGCCGTCCAGCCGGGCGGTCTGGCCTGCGAAGGTGACAGTGAGGGCGCGGCCGGACAGGTCGTCGGCCAGCTTGTCGCTGAGCAGCTTCGCGGCGTCGCCGGAGCTCAGCTTGCTGATGTCCACGGTCTGCCCGCCGGGCAGACCGGATACCGTGGTGCCGGGCAGGGTCAGGCCGTTGCCCTTCACCCACGAGCACAGGCCGAAATAGCCGCCGGCCAGCAGGGCCGCGACGGCCACCAGCGTCACCACGGCGACGACGGGGCCTTTGGATTTTTTGGGCTTTTCTTTTTTCAGCAGCCGCTTGGGCGCGGATTCACTCATGGGGATACCTCCAAAGCCGGAGAAACCGGCGTGCAAAAGATTGTACCCATCATAGCATCCGCCGGGGCAAAAGACAACTACAAAAGGATTACAATTTCACCACTGTATCCGGAAATGCTGCGGACGCAAGGGGGCGGGGCGCGGTGATAGTGGGTGCAGCAGTGTGCAACAATACCGGAGTTTTCCTGCTGCGTCGGTCGAATGCGGCTGGCTCCGGGGAGCGCCGTCTTAACCGCATTTTAATAAAAAAACAATTTCCGGGCGGGGCGGCGGTCTTTACAGGGAACGGGAATTGTTATATGATACCTTCTATACGATCAATGATACAGCGAGGAAAAAATATGGCATCCGCACAGCATGACCTGACGCAGGGAAGCGTCACCAAACAGCTCATCCGATACGCCCTTCCGGTGGTGGCGTCCAGTCTGCTTCAGGCCATTTACAGCCTTGTGGACATGCTGGTGGTCAGCCGCCTGCTGGGGGAGACGGGGGCCTCCGGCGTCAGCAACGCCTCCCAGTTCATCACAGTCCTGACGCAGGTGGCCATCGGCCTTTCCAACGGCGGCAATATTCTGGTGGGGCAGTACTTCGGCGCGGGGGACCGGAAAAACCGGGAGGAGACCA
>CAKUKL010000382.1 GCA_934662925.1 uncultured Oscillospiraceae bacterium
TGGTGCCGGTGCGGGTGCAGGGCGAAGAGGCGGCGGGCGAGATCGCCGCCGCCATCCACGCCGTGAACAACCGGGCGGATGTGGATCTGATCATCACCGGCCGGGGCGGCGGCTCCATGGAGGACCTGTGGGCCTTCAACGAGGAGATCGTGGCCCGGGCCATCTACGTATCCAACATTCCGGTGATCTCCGCCGTGGGGCACGAGCCGGACGTGACCATCGCCGACTACGTGGCCGACCTGCGGGCGGCCACCCCGTCCAACGGCGCAGAGCTGGCGGTGCCGGATCAGAACGAGATCCGGCAGACGCTGGATCAGCTCCAGAGCCGCATGGCCGCCGCCTTGCGGGCGAAGGTGTCCGTTCAGCGGCAGCGGCTGGAGCGGCTGCGCTCCGCGCAGGCCCTCCGGAGTATGCGCGCCCCGCTGGACGAGCGGCGGATGTGGCTTGAAATGCAGCGGCGGCGCATGGCCGGGGCCTGCACCGCCAGAATTTCCACGGAGCGCACCCGGCTTGCCGGGGCCTGCGCCGGGCTGGACGCCATGAGCCCCCTGAAGGTGCTGGCCCGTGGCTATGCCGTGGCCCGCGGCGAAGCGGGGGTCATCTCCTCCGTGGAGCAGGCGGCGACCGGAGACGAGATCAGCGTACTGGTGACGGACGGAGCGCTCCGCTGCCGGGTAGAGGGAAAGGAGAAGCGCAAATGGCGGCAAAAAAACAGTTGAGCTTCGAGCAGTCCATGGACCGGCTGGAGCAGATCGTAAAGGAACTGGAGCGGGGCGAGTGCACGCTGGACGAGGCCATGGCCCTGTTTGAAGAGGGCAGCAAGCTGGCGGGCAGCTGCTCCGACCTGCTGGACAAGGCGGAGCAGAAGGTGACGAAGCTCCTTTCCGTGGACGGCGAAGAGGAAGTCCCCTTTGAGGAAGCGGGGGAGTAACATGGAGTTCAAGCAGGAGATGGAGCGTTACCGCTCCATGGTGGAAGCGCGTCTGGCCGGGGCCATCCCGGAGGGCGGGCTGGAGGACGCCATGCGGTACAGTCTGCTGGCCGGGGGCAAGCGCATCCGGCCGGTGCTGGCGCTGGCGTTCTGCGCACTGGCCGGAGAAGCGCCGGAGACGGCTCTGGACGCGGCCTGTGGAGTAGAAATGCTTCACACCTATTCCCTCATTCACGACGACCTGCCCTGTATGGATAACGACGATCTGCGCCGGGGCCGCCCCACCTGCCACAAGGTGTACGGCGAGTGCGTGGCCACGCTGGCGGGGGATGCCCTTCAGGCGGCGGCCTTTGAGTGGGTGCTGTCCCCCAACGGTCCGGCGGCGGACGCCCGGGCCCGGATGGGCCTTGAGTTTGCCCGGGCCGTAGGTGCGGCGGGCATGTGCGGCGGCCAGTATCTCGACATGGACGCCGAGGGCCGTCAGCCCACGCTGGATGAGCTCAATGCCATCCACAGCAAAAAGACGGCGGCGTTGCTCACTGCGGCCTGCCGCATCGGCGTGCTGTGCGCCGGGATCAAGGCGGACACGGATGCGCTCCTTACTGCGGCGGAGCGCTACGCGGAGCATCTGGGCATGGCGTTCCAGATCCGGGACGATCTGCTGGACGAGATCGCCACCACCGAAGAGCTGGGCAAGACCGCCGGCTCCGATCAGGCCAACGGCAAGCACACCTTCGTGACCCTGCTGGGCCGGGAGAAGTGCGAAGCGCTGGTGCTGGAGCACACAGCGCGGGCGAAGGCCGCCCTGTCCGCCGCGGGTGGAGACGGGGCGTTTCTGTGCGCACTGGCGGACGCGCTGGCGGAGCGAAACCACTGAAAACGCCGCGTTTTCCGGCGAAATTTAAAAAAAGAGGCGTTTTTTATGGTCAATCAGGTGCTG
>CAKUKL010000383.1 GCA_934662925.1 uncultured Oscillospiraceae bacterium
TACCGCCGGTCTTGCTCAGTTGGGTCTCCACGTCCAGCCGGGTGATGGGCCGGTTTCGGGCTGCCTCGGGCACGGGACCCTCCGCCGCGGCCACGTGGCCGTCGTGATCCTCCACGCCCACCTGAACCGGCTCCCCGGCGCGGACCATGGCATAGAACTTCACGGGGACACCCGGGCCGTTCCCCTCTTTTTCATAGGCCGCCCGTGCCTCGGCAAACAGCGTCCGTGGCTCCGGCGTGTTCTCCCGGACGCCGAACATCTCCGGCCCCTTGCGCTCCATATAGTAGCCGTCGGTAAAGCCCTGCCGGGAAAAGGCTTCCTCCAGCGCCCGCAGCTCCCGGGTGGTAGGCTCCCGGCCCTCCCGCAGGGCGTCGGCGTAGATTTTCGTGACCACCCAGACGTATTCCGGCCGCTTCATGCGGCCCTCAATCTTGGCGCAGGCCACGCCCATTTCGTTGAGTTCACGGAGGTGGCCAGCCAGCGACATATCCTTCAGGGACAGAGGATGGCCGTCCGCCCGGCCGTTCCAGCCGTAGCTCAGACGGCAGGGCTGGGCGCACAGGCCCCGGTTGCCGCTGCGCCCGCCGATGACGGAGGACATATAGCACTGGCCGGAGTAGCACATGCACAGCGCCCCGTGGACGAATACCTCGATCTCGATGGGGGAGCGCTCGCAGATATAGGCGATGTCCCGCCGGGACAGCTCCCGGCTGAGCACCGCCCGGGTCATGCCCAGATCCGCCGCCGCCTTTACGCCGTCCAGACTGGAAATAGTCATCTGGGTGGACGCGTGAACGGGCAGGTCGGGGGCGCACTGCCGCAGCACCCGCACAAGACCCATGTCCTGTACCAGCACCGCGTCCGCCCCGATCTTCGACGCCTCCACCGCGTCCGCCGCCGCGTCGGCCAGCTCCCGGTCCCCCACCAGCGTGTTGAGGGTGAGGTACACCTTCACCCCGTGGGTGTGGCAGTAGGCCACCGCCGCCGCGAACTCCTCCGGGGAGAAATTTTTGGCGTTGCGGCGGGCGTTGAAGCGGCCGTAGCCCATATAGACCGCATCCGCGCCTGCACTGACTGCGGCGCGGACGGCTTCCTGACTCCCGGCGGGAGCAAGCAGTTCCAGCATGATGGCCTCCAAATTTGCAAGGGCGAGGCCCTTGCAACCTCTTTTTCTTGTTCGCCGAAAAAGCGGCGATGATTTCGGTGCGTCCTGCGGACGCGGAGCTGAGGGTTTCGCCCCTCAGGGCGAGTTACTTTTTGCTCCTGCAAAAAGTAACCAAAAACAGGTTCAGGGGCGAAGACCCTGAATCCCTTTTTCGTATTCGCCGGAAAATCGGCGATGATTTCGGTGCGTCCTGCGGACGCGAAGCTGGGGGTTTCGCCCCCCGGGCGAGTTACTTTCTGTGCAAACAGAAAGTAACCAAAGAATTGTTCAGGGGCGAAAATACGGATTCGACTTCGAACGCAAAGGACGCGTTCTCGCTCATAGTATTTTCCCCCTGAAAACCCCCAGAGTTTACGGGAGCGCAATGAAATGGTGCGTTCTTCGCTTTCCGGCGCGAGGTAACAGGACACGCGAAGCCGCTGTTTATCGCTGCCGCTCCAATGGTGGTTGTTGTAGCTGGTTCGGCCAACGAAAGGCGCCTACACCAGTGTTTTTCTGTTGCTACAGCGGCGCTACCGAACGCAAACCTCGCAAGTCCGCACTAGCGCAGCGGCAGCGGAAATAGAAGGACTGCGTCTTAACAAAGTAGTCGGAAGACATTCTGCGGCACCGCAAAAACAAGACCATGCCAGTCCCCTTCTAAGGGGTACACAGGGGATTATCCCCTGTGC
>CAKUKL010000384.1 GCA_934662925.1 uncultured Oscillospiraceae bacterium
GGCCAGCACCTTGGCCCCCTCCAGCGTCATCCGCCGGGCCATGATGAGGCCGATGTCGCCGCTGCCCAGAATGACTACCCGGGTGCCGGGCAGCCAGCCCTCCATGTTCACGTACCGCTGGGCCGCTCCGGCGGTGTAGACGCCGGCGGGCCGGGTGCCGGGGATGGCGATGGCTCCCCGGGTCCGCTCCCGGCAGCCCATGGCCAGCACGATGCTCTTCGCCTGCTCCACCCGGTAGCCGGTGGCGCTGCCCACCATGTGGACGCAGCGGTCCGCCGTCACCTCCAGCACCATGGTGTCCAGCCGGACCTCCACGCCGGTGTCCGAGAGCATCTTCACGAACCGCCCGGCGTACTCCGGGCCGGTGAGCTCTTCCTTGAAATAGTGCAGGCCGAAGCCGTTGTGGATGCACTGGTTCAGGATACCGCCCAGCTCCTTGTCCCGCTCCACGATGAGGATGCGTTTCAGTCCGCCCTCCCACGCGGCGCAGGCGGCGGCAAGGCCCGCCGGGCCGCCGCCGACCACGATCAGATCATACATCAGCCTTCTCCTCCCTTCGTCTCACGGGCCAGCAGCCACGTGCCGGCCCGGTCCTGCACGATGTCCCCCATGGGGACGTTCCCCTCCCGGGCAAGGATCTCCACCACACGGGGGCCGCAGAAGCCGCCCTGACAGCGGCCCATGCCCGCGTTCACCCGGCGCTTGACGCCGTCCACCGAACGGGGCGGGATGGGACCGCGCAGGCACTCCAGTATCTCGCCCTCGGTGACCGTCTCGCACCGGCAGATGACCCGGCCATAGGCCGGTTCCCGCTCCACCAGCGCCGCCCGCTCGTCGGGGGACAGCTCCTTAAAGCGCACCCGGCGGCGCTCACAGATAAATTTGTCCTTCTTTTCCAGCGTCAGGCCGTCCCGCTCCAGCAGCTCCGCGGCGTATTCGCCGATGGCGGGGGCGGCGGACAGGCCCGGCGAGCAGATGCCCGCCAGATCCAGAAAGCCCGGCGCGGCCCAGTCGATGATGAAGTCCCCGGTGTCCCCCGTGGCCCGCACACCGGCGAAGTTCCGGATGGACTGGTTGATCTGGACGGAGGGCACGGATCTGGCCGCCGTCTCCCGGACAAAGCGCAGGCCGTCGGCGGTGGTGGAGGTGTCCTCCCCTTCCACCGGCACGGAGTCCGGCCCCACGATGAGGTTGCCGTGGACGGTGGGAGCCACCAGAACGCCCTTGCCCTTCTCGTTGGGGCACTGGAAGATGACCCGGCCCACCCGGCCGCCCTCGCTCTTGTCCAGCAGGTAATACTGGCCCCGGGCGGGGTGGATGGTAAAGGTGTGGGGAGCGGCCAGCTCGTGGACGGCCTGAGACGCCACGCCCGCGGCGTTGACGACGTACCGGGCCTCGAACACGCCCTGATCCGTCGTCACCCGCCAGCCGCCGTCCACGGGCTCCGCGCCGGTGACGGCAGTGTCCAGATGAAGCTCCGCGCCGTTGCGCACCGCCGTCTCCGCCAACGCAAGGCAGTACTCCCACGGGGAGCAGATGGCAGCGGAGGGGGCGTACAGCGCCGCCGTCACCGTGTCCGCCAGATTGGGCTCCATCTCCCGGGCCTCGTCCCCGGTGAGCACCTTCAGCCCGGGCACGCCGTTGGCGCAGCCCCGGCGGTACAGCTCGTCCACCATGGCGTTTTCGCTCTCGGAAAAGGCCAGCACCATGGAGCCGCAGCCCTTGTACGGCACATCCAGCTTTTCGCACAGCTCCCGGGCCAGCTCCACCCCCCGGACATTGAGCTTCGCCATCAGCGAGCCGGGCTTGGGGTCGTACCCGGCGTGCAGAAT
>CAKUKL010000385.1 GCA_934662925.1 uncultured Oscillospiraceae bacterium
AAAACGACTGCACCAGGCGGCGCTTCACGTCCTCCCGGCGGCTGTCGATGACCATGCAGTTGGGGATGCCCCGGTAGAACTCCTGCACATGGCCCGGCCCCAGCCAGACCGCCACGGTGTTGCTCTCATGCAGCAGTGATCCGGCGATAACGCTGAGCCGTTCGCCGGTGCCCATCTCCAGGCCCTTCATGCACAGCACCACCGTCTTGTTCCGCAGCGCCTGCATAGGCGCCTCTGCCAGCAGAGAACGCAGGCTCTGGGAGCCGATGGAGATGATGACCGTCTCCGCCTGCTCCACGTCCCGCAGGTCGGTGGTCAGCCCCACGGAGTCTGGCAGCGTCAGCAGATCGTTCTGCCGGGTGGCCAGAAAGGACTGCATACGGGGCGAGCTCTGCCGCCCGTACAGCGTCACATGATGGCCGATGTGATCCAGATACCAGGTGATGAGGGAACCCCACCGCCCGCAGCCGATGACAAATATGTTCATGGGTTTGTCTCCTTATAAGGAAGTCCCGAAGCCGCGCTTCGGGACTTCGCGTAAAAGCGGATCGTTCACTTTACTTCACGATCAGCGTCTTGCCGTCCATCTCCTCCGGGCAGGCCAGACCCATCACGTCCAGGATGGTGGGCGCGATGTCCGCCAGCCGTCCGGGGCGCAGCTCCGTCCCGGCGCCGCACAGGATAAAGGGCACCGGATTGGTGGTGTGGGCGGTCATGGGGCTGCCGTCGGGCTGCTTCATATCCTCGGCGTTGCCGTGGTCGGCGGTCACCATGGCGATACCGCCCATCTTCAGCGTGGCGTCCACCACTTTGCCCACGCAGGTGTCCACTGTCTCCACGGCCTTGATGGCGGCCTCCAGCACGCCGGTGTGCCCCACCATGTCGCAGTTGGCAAAGTTCAGGATGATGACGTCATAGGCGCCTGACTCGATGCGCTCCACACACTTGTCGCACACCTCGAAGGCGCTCATCTCCGGCTGGAGATCATAGGTGGCCACCTTGGGAGAGGGCACCAGCACCCGGTCCTCGCCGGGGTACTGCGTCTCCACGCCGCCGTTGAAGAAGAACGTCACATGGGCATACTTCTCCGTCTCGGCGATCCGCAGTTGGGTCATGCCCATGCGGCTGAGGTACTCACCCAGCCCGTTCTTCACGGCGATGCGGGGCCACGCCACCAGCACGTTGGGCATGGAGGCGTCGTACTCCGTGTTGCACACATAGGTGGTGGGGAAGAACTCCCGGGCAAAGCCGTCAAAGTCCGGGTCCACGATGGCCCGGGTGATCTCCCGGGCCCGGTCGGGCCGGTAGTTGAAGAAGATGATGCTGTCATTGTCGCTGATGGTGCCGTCGCCGTCCACCACCACCGGCTCCATGAACTCGTCGGTGATGTTGTTGGCATAGCTCTCCGCCACGGCGGCCACCGGGTCATCACTGCGGCGGCCCTCGCCGTATACCATGGCGTCATAGGCCATCTGTACGCGCTCCCACCGCTTGTCGCGGTCCATGGCGTAGTAGCGGCCCATCACCGTGGCGATCTTGCCGACGCCCAGCTGGGCGCACTTGTCGGCGAGCGCCTGCACGAAGCCCTTGCCGCTGGTGGGGGACACGTCCCGGCCATCCAGGAAGCAATGGACGTACACCTTGGTCAGCCCCTTGTCCTTAGCCATTTGCAGCAGGGCGAACAGGTGCTCGATGTGGGAGTGCACGCCGCCGTCCGACAGCAGGCCGCACAGGTGCAGACTGGTGCCCTTCTCCAGGCAGTTGTCCATCGCCTGGTTATAGGCCTCGTTCTTAAAGAAGCTGCCGTCCTCGATAGCACGGCTGATGCG
>CAKUKL010000386.1 GCA_934662925.1 uncultured Oscillospiraceae bacterium
GTGCGCCGGTCTGCTGACCTACCGGATCGACGCCGGTCAGTGCAAGGGCTGCTCCGCCTGTATGAGAAGCTGCCCTGTGGGCGCCATCAGCGGCAAGATCAAGGAGCCCTTTGTGATCGACGCCGGGCGCTGCATCAGATGCGGCCAGTGCGCTTCGACCTGCCGGTTCGGGGCCATTATCACGGAGTGAGGAGCGTGCGGACATGAGAGAGATTACATTGACCATTGATGGTATCAAGTGCGTCGGACAGGAAGGCCAGACGATCCTTGAGGTCGCCGCCGCTGCGGGGATCCACATCCCCGTGTTCTGCCACGACGAGATCGTAAAGCCCTGCGGCGCCTGCGGCATCTGCGTGGTGGAGGCGGAGGGCAACCCCAAGCTGCTGCGCTCCTGCTCCACCATGGCCGCCGACGGGCAGGTCATCCATACCCGGTCCGAGCGCATCGACCGGGAGCGCCGGATCACGCTGGAGCTGCTGATGAGCGACCACGAGGGCGACTGCCGCGGCCCCTGTTCCCTGCGCTGCCCGGCGGAGACTGATTGTCAGGGCTATGTCAAGCAGATCGCGCTGGGCAACGACCGGGAGGCCGTGCGGATCATCAAGGAGAAGATCCCCATTCCCGCCTCCATCGGTCGGGTCTGCCCCCATCCCTGCGAGCTGGACTGCCGCCGCCGTCTGGTGGAGCAGCCCATCTCCATCGCGCAGCTCAAGGCCTTTGCCGCCGATCAGGATATGCGCTCCGCCGCCCCCTACCGGGCGGAGAAGGCCAGCGCCACCGGCAAGACCGTGGGCATCATCGGCGGCGGCCCCGCCGGTCTGAGCGCCGCGTACTATCTGGCCCTCAAGGGCCATGACGTCACCGTGGTGGATGCCATGCCTGAGATGGGCGGCATGCTGCGCTACGGCATCCCCGAGTACCGCCTGCCCAAGAAGGTGCTGGCGGCCGAGGTGGAGCAGATCCGTGAGCTGGGCGTGAAAATGGAAAACAATGTGAAGCTGGGCCGCGACGTGAGCTTTGCGGACTTCCGCGCCAAGTACGACGCTGTTCTGGTGGCCGCGGGCGCGTGGAAGGGCCGCAGCGTGGGCTGCGCCGGCGACGATCTGGACGGTGTGTTCGACGGCATCACCTTCCTGCGCAAGGTGGGTACCGGAGAGCAGGTTGACGTGGGCGAGACCGTTGTGGTCGTCGGCGGCGGCAACACCGCCATGGACGCCTGCCGCACCGCCGTGCGCGTGGGCGCGAAGAAAGTGTATGTGGTTTATCGCCGCAGCCGCGACGAGATGCCCGCCCAGCCCGAGGAGATCGAGGAGGCGCTTGAGGAGGGCGTGGACTTCCACTTCCTCACCAATCCCGCCGAGATCATCGGCGAGAACGGCAGAGTCACCGCCGTGAAGCTCCAGAAAATGGAGCTGGGCGAGCCCGACGAGCGAGGCCGCCGCGCCCCTGTGGCCATCCCCGGCGAGTTCGAGATCCTTCAGGCGGACAGCGTCATCGCCGCCATCGGTCAGGCGGCCGACCTCACCGGTTTTGAGGACGCGGGCCTGACACTGAACCGGGGCAACATCGCCGCCGACGAGGTCAGCTTCGCCACCAATCTGGACGGCGTGTTCGCTGCGGGCGACATCACCAACCGCGGCGCGGGCATCGCCATCGCGGCCATTGCCGAGGCCGACAAGGCCGCCGCCGCCATCGATGCCTATCTGAACGGCGAGACCGTCTCCGGCCATGTGCCCTTCATCTCCAGGCGCAGGGAGAACGATGCGCTGAAGGCCCAGCTGGCCCAGCGGGAGAAGCTGCCCCGGGCCGAGGCCGCCCAGCGC
>CAKUKL010000387.1 GCA_934662925.1 uncultured Oscillospiraceae bacterium
TGCGCCCTTGGCGCGGTCATCGCCGGATTCCTGGGCTTCTGCGGCTATAACGGCGCGATGATGGCGAGGTATGCCGGGATGGACTCGGTCAGGTTGTCCAGATCGAAGTTGATCTCGGTAACCGTGCCGACCATCAGGAAGCCGACCATGATCAGCGCCGGAGCCGTCGCGAAGGACGGGATCGCGGTGAAGATCGGGGCGAACAGCGTGGAAACGAGGAACAGGATGCCGGTGACGAACCACACGGCCAGCGCGTATTCCACCTCCCGCCGGGAAGCGTTCCGGACAAAGCTCCGGGTGACAGGCAGGCACACATAGACCAGCAGCAGGATGTGCAGAAAATAGAAGTGGAATTCGTGGTGAAGGAGCAGCGTGTGCTTGACGGCCTCAAACAGGGAGGCGGCGCTCACGTCCCCGGCGGCCAGAAGATGATAGAGCCGGTAGAGAAACGCCCAGAAGTACATGGCGATGACGATGCGCAGGATGTTGTGGAGGTACAGCCGCCGCAGGGGGATATCCCGCCCCAGCATCAGCGCGCCGCTGCACAGAAAGAACAGCGGCACCGCCGGGCGCACCAGCGACGCCCACGACAGCGCGGACCACCAGCGGAAGGAGCCCATGGGGGCGGAAAGGCCGTAGCTCGCGCAGTGGATGACCACCACCATGACGATGGCCAGCACCCGCAGCGCGTCCATAGCCGGGTCGCGGGAACGGGACGGGGCGGACACAGGCAGTCCCTCCTTTCTAAATAAAAAAACGCCCTGAGCCGATCGGCTCAGGGCGAATCAAACGATCCGTGGTTCCACCTGAATTTGGGCGCGAACACCCACACTCTCGCTCCGGTAACGGCGGAGATCCGGTCCGCCATTTCCGGCGGACGGCTCGGAGGGGCCTTCACGAAGGTCGGGTCAGGGCTTGCACCGGCCGCCCTGTCTCTGAAAACGCCGCACCTTGGCTACTTTTCCTCGTCTGTGCCTTTAACAGCGCTACTCTATCATTTTTTTTCGGCGCTGTCAAGGCGGAAAGTGCCCTTGCGCATATACGTTCAGGATACGGAGATATACTCGCCCAGAATGTAGCCGGTGGTGCTCCGTCCGCCGGACCCGGCGAAGGAAATCTGATACCAGCCGCCCTCGGCGGCGGCCACCACGGTGATCTCACTGCCGTTGACAAGGCTGGCCACCACGTCATAGCTGGTGCCCGGGCCGGAGCGCACCCGCAGGCCGCTGGACGCGCCGGTGATCTTACCGGTGGCCCCCGCGGTGATGCCGCCGCTGCTGGGATTGCTGGACGGCGCGGGGGTGGAGCCGCCGGTGGAGCTGCCCGTGCAGTACACGGTGACGGACGCGGTCTTCTCCCCGGCGGCGGCGGTGATGGTCACCCGCTGGACGGAGTCGGACGTGTTCACGTTGGTCACGGTGCCGTCGGCGCTGACGGTGGCGATGCTGGTGTTGGAGGAGCTCCACGTCACGGTGCCGCCCCAGTCGGCGGGGGCCACGGTAGCGGTGACCTGCCAGCTGCTGTCAGGGGTCAGGGAGAACTCCGTGCGGTTGAGGGTCAGGCCGGTGACGGCGCCGGTCTGGCCGGGGGTCTCGTCAGGCTCCGGAGAGACGGTATCCGTCTCGGCGGGGTCGGGGGACACGGTGTCCGTTTCCGCCGGGTCGCCGCTGGGATCGGCGGAGGGGGTCACGGTCTGGGACGGGGATACGGACGCGCCGGGATCGGAATTGCTGGGGCTGTGGATCTTGGGGTAGATCACGGCGAACACGATGACCAGCGCCGCGGCGATGATGACCAGCGAGCAGATAAAGGTGATGAGCC
>CAKUKL010000388.1 GCA_934662925.1 uncultured Oscillospiraceae bacterium
TATACTGCCGGGCAGTTTATCTATTTGCAGGGGACATATCCGGAGTACATCTACTACCTCTCCTCTGGCACGGCCCGGAGCTTTATCAGCACCCAGTCCGGCGAGGAACGGGTGCTCACCATCCACCGCCCCGGCGACCTTATGGGCGAGGCATCGTTTTTTGATGAATGCCCGCGGGTGACCTCAGCCATGGCCGTTACCCCCTGTGTGGTTTACACCGTAGACCGGGAGCAGCTCAACGGCCTGTTCAGCCGCCACCCGGAGCTTGCCATGCCCATGCTGCGATATCTGGCACGGACGGTGCGGATGCTGTCCGGCCACGTGGACAGCTCCGCCCTCCCCGCCCGGCAGCGGATAGCCCGCTACCTGCTGTCCTACCCGGCAGAACGGGACGGCTCCCCCATTTCCTGCACCCACGAGGAGATCGGGCAGGCCGTGGGCGTTACCCGGGTGACGGTGAGCCGGGTGCTGGGCGAGCTTTCCCGGGAAGGACTGGTGGACCTTGGCTACCGTTCCGTCGCCCTCCTTGACCGGGATGGACTCAGAAAACTGATGGAAAATGAAGTGTAAAAGCAAAAGGAAAGCGGGCAGACGCCCGCTTTCCTTTTGTTTTCGCTATTCAGATCCGCATAGCCGCGTGGTAGCCTTCCTGATTGGCATCCATGTAGTTGCGGCCCTTGCCGGCGCAGTCGCCGATCATGTAAACGTCGGTGCCGTACTTCTGCATCAGCGCGAAGCCCAGCTTGTTCTCAGGTGTGACGCCCAGCGCATTCACGTAGGCGTCCGCCGGGAAGAGAACATCGTTCCCGTCCGCGTCAACAGCTTCTACACCAGCATCTGTAAAGCGTTTGATCTTCACGCCGCCAACGAGCTTGACCCCGCCCTTCTCCAGTTGGTCAAAGAGGTCGGCCTTGTTGAAGATGGGCATGGTGGCGCAGAAATCCTCCGCTGGGATCATGTCGATGACGGTGACCTGCTTGCCCTCCTGCGCCAGAGCCAGCGCACACTCCACGCCGGACAGACCTGCGCCGCACACCACCACGGTACCGCCCACGTCCACAGTCTTCCCGTCCACGTCCCGGACGGCCTTGACCTTGGGGTGGTCCATGCCGGGGATGGGCGGCTTGAGGTAGTTGGAGCCGGTAGCCACGATGACGGCATCCGGGTTTTCCCGCGCCACCAGATTCTCGGTGACCTCGGTGTTCAGGCAGATCTTCGCGCCGCAGGCCATGGTCGTTTTGATGTCCCATGCCAGATAGTTGCGCATATAACCCTTGAAGGGCAGCTGGGTGGCGTCGTTGAGCAGTCCGCCCAGCTTGTCCTGCTTTTCGTACAGGGTCACGTCGTGGCCCCGGGCGACCAGCGTCTGGGCGGCCATCATGCCGCCGGGGCCGCCGCCGATGACCATAACCTTTTTCTTCACCGGTGCGGGCTCGATCTCCCCCGTTTCGCCCAGCCGGGGGTTGATGGCGCAGCGCATGGACGTGCCGTAGGTGTTGGCGTTGCCGCACAGGTCGCAGCGGGTGCAGGGGCGCACCTGATCGGCGCAGCCGTTCAAGGATTTATGAACCAGATCGCCGTCCGCCATGTAGGATTTGGCCATGGCTACGATGTCGGCCTTGCCGGAGGCGATGATCTCTTCCGCCTCCTCCAGCGAAGTAATGTTACCCACCACGCACACCGGGACGTGGAGTCGTTTCTTTGCCTCGGCGGCAAAGGCCACGTTCAGCTGACGGCCTTTGAAGTAGGTGGGGATGGTGTAAGTACCCGCCAGCGTGAAGACGTTGCCCCGGGACACATGGATGATGTCGAC
>CAKUKL010000389.1 GCA_934662925.1 uncultured Oscillospiraceae bacterium
CTCCTGCGCGGCCTCCATGAAGTCCAGCGACTCATCCAGCTCCAGTCCGCCGGGGGTGTCCTCAGTGGCGCACACACGCATTTCGATGACCATATTCGGTCCCACTGCATCCCGGACGGCCTTGAGCACCTCCAGCGGGTAGCGGCGGCGGTTCTCCGGCGTTCCGCCGTACTCGTCGGTGCGGACGTTGGAGTCCGGGGACAGCCACTGAGCGAGGAAATTGTTGTGGGCACAGTGGAGCATGATGATCCGGAATCCCGCCTTCTGACAGCGCACGGCGCAGTCTACATAGCGGTTCCGCATGTAATCCATGTCATTGCGGTCCATGGTGCGCAGGTTGTTCAGCTCCGGGGACACCGGCCGCTCGGCAGACACCACAGCAGTGGGGCTGCCATCGGCGTTGGGGCGGTTGCCACGCCCGGCGTAGGCCAGCTCCACCGACAGTTCTGCACCGTTGTTCCGGGCTGCCTCCACCAGCGCGTGCATCCCGTGGATGCAGTCGTCGGAGTTGACGTTCATCTCGCACAGCCATGCGGAATTTTCATCATGAGTCACCGGCGTATCGCCAACGGTAATGTAGGCCGCGCCGGTAGACGCCTGCCACGCCATAAAGTCCAGCATCTCCTGTCCCACCTGCCCGTCCGGTGTGCACTTGAGCACCACGGTGGGGGCGTACTGGAGGCGGTTTTTCAGGGTCACGCCGCGGACGGTCAGCGGCTGAAACACATGGGGATAACGATTTTCTCTCATTGTTGTGCACCTTCCTCTGTGTATTCGGCGTCAGCCGCCGATGGTCGCGCCGCCGTCGGCGATGATGGATGTTCCGGTGATAAAGGCCGCCGCGTCGGTGGCCAGATAAAGCATCAGGGACGCGATCTCCTCCGGCTTGGCCATCCGGCCCAGCGGGATCTTGGCAAGGAACTGCGCCTTCAGTTCCGGATCGTCGGAGATCTCCCGGTTGATGGCGGTAGCGGTCAAGCCGGGGCACACCGCGTTGACGGTGATCTTATGGGGGGCCCACTCGTGAGCCATGGTACGCACCAGCGTACACAGCCCGCCCTTGGCCGCGCCGTAGGGGCCGTGGAACCCACCGCCCTCGTAGGCGGCAATGGACGAGGTAAAGATGATCCGTCCGCCTTTCCCCTGCCGGATCATCCGCTCCGCCGCCTGACGGCCGCAGAGGAACGCACCCTTCAGGTTGACGGACAGCACCGCATCCCACGCCTGTTCGGACTGCTCCAGAATGGGCAGCACATCGCCGCCGATGCCCGCGTTGGAGATGAGCACGTCCAGCCCGCCGAAGGCTTCGTCTACGGTGCCGAAGATCTGCGCCACGCTGTCCGCGTTGGACACGTCGCCGCAGGCCGGGACGGCTTCGCCGCCGGCAACGCGGATGGCGGACACCGTCTCCTCCGCCCGCTCGGGGCTGATGTCGCACACGGCGACCTTCGCGCCGTAATGGGCCAGAATGACTGCCGCCGCCTGACCGATGCCGCTGCCCGCACCGGTGACCAGCGCCCGCTTTCCGGTCAGGTCATAGCTGGGAAAATTGATCTGCTCCATGTGCTATGCCCTCCGTTATCTGGCGTGCATACCGCCGTCCACGGACAGGGTCTGACCGGTGGTGTGGCCGGAGAGGTCGGAACTGAGCCAGACCACGGCCCGGGCCACGTCCTCGGCGGTGCCCAGCTTGCCCATGGGGATGACATGCTCCTTGAGGGCGGCTTCCTCGCCGGGATCGGTGGCCAGCGTGTTGGCCATCAGGTCGGTGCCCAGCGTGGGGCCGGGGCAGACG
>CAKUKL010000390.1 GCA_934662925.1 uncultured Oscillospiraceae bacterium
ACGCCGGACCACATCGCCCGGCTGGCCCTGCTGCTGCGGGAGGGCGCAATTCCCGAGCCCGCGCCCGAACCGGAGACCATTCGCGGCCCCGCCGTCCGGGTGGAGTCGGACGCCCTGTGGGACAAGCTCCGTCACGGGAAAAAGGCCGTGGCGGTGGAGCTGGACCCCCCGGCCAACGACGATATCTCCTCCTTCCTGTCCGGCGTAGGCACCCTGCGGGACGCGGGGGCCGACGTGGTCACCATCGCGGACTGCCCGGTGGGGCGGCCCCGGGCGGACAGCTGCCTGCTGGCCTGCAAGATCAAGCGCGAGCTTGGGGTGGAGACTCTGCCCCACATGACCTGCCGGGACCGGAACCTCAACGCCATCCGGGCGCTGCTGCTGGGCGTGTCCATCGAGGACGTCCACAACATCCTGCTGGTCACCGGCGACCCCGTCCCCACCGAGAGCCGGGACGAGGTCAAGAGCGTGTTCAACTTCAACTCCCGGAAGCTGGCCCGGTATGTCAGCACCCTGAGCGCGGACACCCTGTCCACCCCCTTCCACATCTTCGGCGCACTGAACCTCAACGCCCGGAATTTTGACGTGCAGCTGCGGCTGGCGAAGGAGAAGGAGGAGGCCGGGGTGCAGGGCTTCCTGACCCAGCCGGTGCTGTCCGCCGAAGCCCTTGAAAACCTCAAGCGGGCCAGAGCGGAGCTGAGCGGCAAGCTCTTCGGCGGCATTTTCCCGGTGGTGAGCTACCGCAACGCCTGCTTCCTGAACAATGAGGTGTCCGGCATCCGGGTGTGCGACGAGATCATCGGGCTCTACCGGGACAAGGACCGGGATGAATGCGAGGATATCGCCCTCCGGGTATCCGCTGCCATCGCCGGGGAGATCGCCCCCTACGTGGACGGCTACTACCTCATGACTCCCTTCCAGCGGGTGGGGCTCATCGCGAGGATCCTGCAAAAAATGAGGGAGGGCGGGCTCGTCTGACGCATCATCATATTGTGCTTTGTCAGTCAGCAAAAACTGCATATTTGCGCTGTGTTCCACAGCAAAAAACAGCATCGCAAGCAAAAAATCGGCACCTGCTTCTGGGCAGGTGCCGATTTCTGTTACCCTATCATGCGCTTGAATTTTTGGGATCAGTGGCGTAAGTTTGGCGTAAATCCGCTTTTGCACACTCAAAAAATCAAGCAATTTCAAGGCTTTGGGCTGTCTCTTAGTACATGCCGCCCATGTCGGGAGCGGCGGGGGCAGCGGGAGCGGGGGGCTCGGGCTTGTCGGCCACCAGAGACTCGGTGGTCAGCAGGATGGCGGACACGGAGGAGGCGTTCTCCAGCGCGGAGCGGGTCACCTTGGTGGGATCCACGATGCCGTTGGCGATCATGTCGCAGTACTCTTCCTTGTAGGCGTCGAAGCCGTAACCGGCCTTACCAGCGGTCTTGACCTTCTCCAGCACCACGGAGCCGTCGATGCCGGCGTTGGCGGCGATCTGCTTCATGGGCTCAGTCAGAGCCTTGGCGATGATGCGGGCGCCGGTCTTCTCGTCGCCCTCGAGGGTGTCCACCAGAGCGTCAACAGCGGCCACGGCGTTGACATAAGCGGTGCCGCCGCCGGCCACGATGCCCTCTTCCACAGCGGCGCGGGTGGCGTTCAGAGCGTCCTCAACCCGCAGCTTCTGCTCCTTCATGGCAACCTCGGTCTGAGCACCGACCTTGATGACAGCCACGCCGCCGCTGAGCTTTGCCAGGCGCTCCTGGAGCTTCTCGCGGTCGTAGTCGGAGGTGGTGGTGGC
>CAKUKL010000391.1 GCA_934662925.1 uncultured Oscillospiraceae bacterium
CCCCAGCAAGGCCCAGCGCCGGGAGCTGAACCACAAGATCCAGATGATCTTTCAGGACCCCGCTTCCTCTCTGGACCCCCGTATGAGCGTGTCCGACCTGATCACCGAGCCCATGAAGGCCATGCGGCTTTTCAAGAGCAAGCAGGAACGGGACAACAAGGTGGCTGAGCTGATGGACACCGTGGGCCTCGCCCGCCGGCTGGCCTACGCTTATCCCCACGAGCTGGACGGCGGCCGCCGTCAGCGTATCGGCATCGCCCGGGCGCTGGCCGTAGACCCTAAGTTCATCGTGTGCGACGAGCCTGTTTCCGCTCTGGACGTGTCCATTCAGGCCCAGATCCTGAACCTGCTGCAGGACCTGCAGGAGGACAAGGGCCTGACCTACATGTTCATCACCCACAACCTGTCCGTGGTGCGCCACATCTCCCACAAGATCCTGGTCATGTATCTGGGCTGTCAGGTGGAGCTGTGCGACTCCAAGGAGCTGTTCCAGCGGCCCCTGCACCCCTACACCAAGGGTCTGCTGTCCGCCATCCCCATCCCCTCCATCCATGTGGAGCGGAAGAACATCGTGATGAACGGCGAGGTCACCTCCCCCATCAACCCCAAGCCCGGCTGCCGTTTCGCCGCCCGCTGCCCCTACGCCAAGGACAAGTGCCATCAGGAGCTGCCCGCGGTGGAGGAGGTCCTGCCCGGCCACTTCTGCGCCTGCCACTACGTGCGGGAGCTCAACGAGCTGTAAGCCACTAACTTTATCTGGAGGAACGATCCATGGCCAAAAAAGGCTCCTGGTACTTCGACGGCTATCAGGCCCACTACGAGATCGGAAAAAACGGGAAGAAAAAGCGCGTCCTCACCTACACCGGCGAGAAATACGGCATCACCGGGCCGGTCCCGGTGAACCGGGTGCGGCTGCTGGTGACGCTGGACATCGTGCTGCTGACGGTGATCCTGCTGCTCATCAACTTTTTCCCCGGCACCGGCGGTATGCTCCGCTGGGTGGCCATTCCCTGCATCTGGGCACTCATTCCGCTGATCTTCCTGTACGTGGGGCTGTATAACTTCCTCACCTGCGGCGAAAAGTGGATGATCCGGCAGTATTACGCCGGATACCGGCGCATTGCCCGCTGGGCCATCGCCGAACTGGTGCTCATGGCCTTTGTCACCGCGGCACACATCGTGTTTCTGTTCCTCTATCCAGCCTTTTTCCCCTCCGAGCTGTACTACACCTTCGGCGCGCTGGCCTGCACGGCGCTGGCCGCCGGGTTGGTGTGTATGACCCGGAAGTGGCCCGCCTACGTGGTGGAAGGTCCGGTCATCAAGTGATAAAAAAATTCCGCTGTCCATAAGAACAGCGGAATTTTTTTATACTTTTCAGTTCAAGAAGTCCTTGAGTTTCTTGCTGCGGCTGGGATGGCGCAATTTTCTGAGGGCCTTGGCCTCGATCTGGCGGATGCGCTCGCGGGTGACGTTGAACTCCTTGCCTACCTCTTCCAGCGTGCGGGTACGGCCGTCCTCGATGCCGAAGCGCAGCTTGAGCACCTTCTCCTCCCGGGGAGTCAGAGTGGACAGGACGTCCACCAGCTGCTCCTTGAGCAAGGTGAAGGACGCGGCCTCAGAAGGCTCGGAGGCGTCCTCGTCGGGGATGAAGTCGCCCAGATGGCTGTCCTCCTCCTCGCCGATGGGGGTCTCCAGAGAGACAGGCTCCTGAGCAATTTTCAGAATCTCCCGAACCTTATCCACGGGCATATTCATCTGGGCGGAGATCTCCTCCG
>CAKUKL010000392.1 GCA_934662925.1 uncultured Oscillospiraceae bacterium
CGGCACAGGCAAGAACGCCTACATGGCGGGCTACCGCATCGGCGGCAAGACGGGTACCTCGGAAAAGCGGGATGAGACCACGGACGACGTGGTGGTGTCCTTCATGGGCTTCGCCCCGGCGGATAACCCGCAGGTGCTGGTGCTGGTGGCGCTGGACTCCCCCAAGCGGAAGTCCCCCGGCTCCAACTACACCGCGTCGGGCACCTATATCTCCGGCGGCAACATGGCCGCCCCCATCGCGGGCCAGCTCATCGCGGAGATTCTGGACTACATGGGTGTGGAAAAGCAGTACACCGAGAGCGAGCTGTCCGGCACCAACACTGTGGTGCCCAGCCTTGCGGGCTATGACCTCGCCGCGGCGCAGTCGGCGCTGGAAAAGAAGGGCTTTTCCTGCCGCACGGTGGGCAGCGGCTCCGCCGTCACCGGCCAGATCCCGGCGGCGGGGGTGTCCATCCCCGGCGGCTCCACCGTCATCCTCTACATGGGCGAAGAGGTGCCCGCCGATCAGGTGGAGGTGCCTGATCTGGTGGGCATGACCCCCGCAAAGGCGAAGGAAACGCTGGAGGGCAAGGGCCTGTTCCTCCGGGCCACCGGCGTGGGCGGAGATTACAATGCCAGCGTCACCGCCGCCAGCCAGTCCATCGACAGCGGGAGCATGGTGGCTCGCGGCTCGGTGATCGAGGTGCGGTTCGTCAGCACGGTGATCGACTATGCGGGCAACGGATGACCGCCGCCCGGTGGCAGTGGTGGGCGTGGGCGGGAGCGCCGCGGCCCCCGCGCTGCGCCGGGTGCTGGGCTGCCCGGTGGCGGAGCTGGACCCCTATGATCTGGCCATGGGCCGGGCAGAAGTTCAGCAATACCGGGCGGTGGTTGTGGAAAACTTCCGCCCCCGGCGGGCGTCCGGCCTGAGCGAGTGCGCCGCCGCCCGGTGGGCCATGCCGGAGCAGCCGCTGACGGTGGTGAGCCTTGACGACCCGGCGGGCCGCCGTCTGGCCCGTGCGCTGGGGGACCGGGCCTTTGCCTACTCCGACGGCCGGTGCGAGGCCGGTCTGACGGCCAAAAACGTCAATCTCCGCTGGGGCCAGCTGGAATTCGAGGCCCTCACCCGGCGGGACATCGCCCGGGTGCGCCTGCCCATGACGGAGGACGCTGGGCTGTACGGCCCGCTGGCGGCGCTGGCCTGCGCCGTGGGTCTCGGGATGCCGCTGGCGGAAGCGATAGAACGGCTGACCGCCGGGGCGTAAGTGTGTGACATTTCACCATGGAAATCGACGTATTTCCGCGTTATAATGCGGGTGCATACCCTGTGTTACAGAAGAAAAGAGAGCAATTGGAGGCGTTTGACCCATGACCATCGTATTATCCGGTATCGTAGCGCTGATCCTGACGGCGGTGTTCGGCCGGTTCCTGATCCCCGTCCTGCGGGCGATGAAGGCCGGTCAGTCCATCAAGGAGATCGGCCCCAGCTGGCACATGTCCAAGCAGGGCACCCCCACCATGGGCGGCATCATGTTCATGGCGGCCATCACAATCTGCGTGGTGGTGTTCGGCTGGAAGGATTTCGCGCAGGGGCAGTTCGCCAGCCTGTTTGTGCTGGTGTTCGCACTGGTCTACGGGGCCATCGGCTTTGTGGATGACTACGCCAAGGTCAAAAAGCACGAGAACACCGGCCTGACCGCCGGGTGGAAGTTCCTGCTCCAGCTGGCCGCCGCCGTGGCCTTTCTGGCCCTGCTGCGAGCCACCCACCATCTGTCCGCCAACCTGTAT
>CAKUKL010000393.1 GCA_934662925.1 uncultured Oscillospiraceae bacterium
GTTTTTGGTTACTTTTTGCAGGAGCAAAAAGTAACTCGCCCCGAGGGGCGAACCCCCTCACTCTTTCCTTCTTTCGAAAGAAGAAAAGAGGTGCAAAGGGCTTCGCCCTTTGAGAATTTTATTGCCCTTCGGCAATCTTTCTCCCCGTCGGGCTTGCGGCCAGCCCGCCCTCGCCCGTTTCCCGCAGGGCGGCGGGGAGGCTGCGGCCCACGGCGGCCATGGCGTCGATGACCTCGTCGCAGGGGATGGCGCCGGTCACGCCCGCCAGCGCCATGTCCGCGCAGGCCATGGCGTTCACCGCGCCCATGACGTTGCGCTTGACGCAGGGCACCTCCACCAGTCCGGCCACCGGGTCGCACACCAGCCCCAGCACGTTCTGGAGGGCCATGGCGCAGGCGGCAGCCATCTGGGCGGGGGTGCCCCCCCGGGCGTGGACAAGGGCGGCGGCGGCCATGCCGGAGGCGGAACCCACCTCCGCCTGACAGCCGCCCTCAGCGCCGGAGATGGAGGCCCGGGCGGCGATGATCTGACCGAATCCGGCGGCCACGTACAGGCACTCCACCATGGCCTTATCGGACAGACCGTCCCGCTTTTTGAGGGGGAGCAGCACGGCGGGCATAACGCCGCTGGCCCCGGCGGTGGGGGCGGCCACGATGCGGCCCATGCAGGCGTTGTGCTCGCCCACCTTCAAAGCGGTGGCGATGACGGCTTGCAGGAACGGGCCGCACAGCGGATCGGCGGCGGTCTCCATTTTGGCCCCCTGCCCGCCGGACAGGCCGGAGGACGAGCGGCGCTCCGGGTCGTAATCCGCAACGGAGCGGCACATGGCCGCCCACATGCCGGTCATTTTCACCATGCTGGCGGTGGGGGAGACGCCCCGGTCCTGACAGTCGTCGTCCAGCACGGCCTGCCACAGGGGCTTGTCCGCCGCGGCGGCCAGAAGGTGCTCAACTGATTGGAAAGACATGGTCAATTCTCCTTCATGTCGAGATAGGTGCACCGCACCACGCCGGACAGGCCGGACAGGGTCGGGATCAGCTCCGGCGGAAGTCCCGCGTCAAACTCCATGACCATGACCGCCAGCCCGCCCCGGCGGTCCCGGTAGAGCTGCATGGTGGCGATGTTGGCCCCGTAGCGGGAGAGCAGAGCGGTGACCTCGGAGACGATGCCGGGCTTGTCCTCGTTGCGGATGATGAGGGTGGGCATTTCACCGGAAAAGGCGGCGTCCATGCCATCGATGGAGTTGACGCGGATGCGGCCGCCGCCCAGCGAGGAGGCGCACACGGACAGAACGCGCCCCCGGCCGTTGTCCAGATTCATGACGGCGGTGTTGGGGTGGGCGTTGGGAAGTTCCACCGTGCGGATGGATACCTCCATCCCGGCCTCCTTGGCCAGCTGGAAGCTCCGGGGGATGTCCGGGTGATCGGGAGCCATGTCCAGCAGACCGGCCACGATGGCCCGGTCGGTGCCGTGGCCGGTGCCGGTGGCGGCGAAGGAGCCGTGGAGCAGGATCTCCGCCCGGGCGGGTTGACTGCCCAGCAGGTGCCGGGCAACCCGGCCCATCCGGGCCGCCCCGGCGGTGTGGGACGATGACGGCCCGACCATGATGGGCCCCATGATGTCGAAAATGTTCATAACAGAAGCAGATCCTTTGTGAAGAGATATGCGGCGGGGCCGTCGTCCAGCGCGAAGCGCCGCCGCGGATGCGGCGTACAAGTGTTTTCGCAGCAGCGAAAACCTTGCCGCAGGGCGGATT
>CAKUKL010000394.1 GCA_934662925.1 uncultured Oscillospiraceae bacterium
CAGCCAACCTGACCGCCGCCGATGACCACGACCTCATTGCCGAGGGTATCCTCCTTGCCATAGCTGTCGCAGGCGGGGAGGGCGTGCTCCACGCCGGGGATGGGGGGCACCACGGGGTCCGCACCCACGGCGGCGATGACCACGTCGTAGCCGTCCACGTCGGCGGGGGCGGCCTCGGTGTTCAGCCGCACGTCCACGGCGCTCTTGGCGATCTGGGCGATGAGGTAATCCTTGTACTCCCGCAGGGGCCACTTGAAGGACACGTAGGTAGCGAATTTCAGCGCGCCGCCCAGCGCACCGGTCTTTTCAAACAGGGTGACCATATGGCCCCGGTCGGCGGCGGTAAGGGCCGCCATCATGCCCGCGGGGCCGCCGCCGATGACGGCCACCTTCTTGCCGCCCTCGGACTCGGGCATCCGGGCGATGGCCTCCTCCATGCCCACGTGGGGGTTGACGGTGCACTGCATGTGCTGGGCGTAGTTGTCGGAGTCGTGGCAGCGCATGCACTTCACACAGGGCACCACATCGTCTTGACATCCGGCCAGTCCTTTTTTGATCCAGTTGGGGTCGGCGATGAACTCGCGGGCCACCACAACGAGGTCGGCCTTGCCGTCGGCGATGATGTCGTCGGCGTCCTTCAGGGAGCCGATGCCGCCGATGGTGGACACCAGCGACTTGTGGATCCTGCCGGACTTCTTCACGCCCTCGGCCAGATAGACGTTGGGCATGGGGGGCAGGAAACCGCAGGGATGGGTCCAGGTCATCCAGTCGGGGTTGTGCATACCGGCGGACACCTGAAGGATGTCGGCGTACTCCTGAAGGACCTCGGCGATCTTGATGCCCTCGGCCTCGTCAATGCCGCCCTTCTGAAACTCGGAGCCGGAGAAACGCACGTCGAAGATCATGTCCCGGCCCACGGCCTCCCGGCAGGCGGCGAGGACCTCCATGGGATAGCGCACCCGGTTCTCAAAGGAGCCGCCGTACTTGTCGGTGCGCTTGTTGGTGTAGGGGGACAGGAACTGGGCGATAGGGATGGAGTGGCCGAAGTGGAACAGGATGCCGTCAAAGCCGCAGGCCTTGATGGCCTTGGCGGCCTGCACGTAGCCCTCCTTGAACTGCTCCAGCACCTCGATGGGGGCTTCGCCCCGGCCGATGGGGCCGCCCATGATGGAGCAGCCGTCGGACACGGTCCAGCCGTCGGGCAGCACGCCGATGAGCTCCATGGTACATTTGGCGCCGTACATATGGATCTCGTCGGCCAGATCGCACAGGGCGTTCTGGCGGTTGGGGATGGTGATGTCCCAGGAGGCGTGGACGCCGTCGTTGTTGAACCCGCCGATGGACACGCCGGCGCAGGTCACAAGGCCCGTGCCCGCCCGGGCCCGGTCAACGAAAAAGCGCTTTCCGGCCTCGGTGGGGTGATCCTCGCCGTTGGAGGCGGTGTGGATGGTGGAGGGGCCGGAGACGATCCGGTTTTTCAGCAGATGGCCCGCCACCCGCACGGGGGAGAGCACATGAGAGAACTGGTTGCACATAATCTTCACCTCAACGAATGTATAAAAGAACCAGAGGAAAGGGGCGGGACAGTGCCCGCCCCTTTAGTATACAGCCCGGAGGGGCCTCAGGTCAATGGATATCCGGCACAGCCGGGAGCCGCGCCCATAGGGCGCGGCGCTCAAAGCCCGCCTTTTTTCGGAAGGCTCCAACATTTTGGAAGCAGTTTTCCTTTGTCGGCTTCATACAGGGACCCAC
>CAKUKL010000395.1 GCA_934662925.1 uncultured Oscillospiraceae bacterium
TGCCCAACCTGCCCAGCTTCGAAGTTTTCGCCTCTCCCCATAAGATGCAGGCCGACGGCTATGTGGCCGCCACCATGCCGCTGAACTATCAGGGCCGTCTGGTGGACGAGTTCGTGCTGACCCTCAAGGAGGGCAAGGTGGTGGACTGCTCCGCCAAGGTGGGCGAGGACATCCTCCGCGGCATCGTAGAGTTCGACGAGGGCTCCTGCCGTCTGGGCGAGATCGCCATTGTGGAGCAGAGCTCCCCCGTGGCCCGCCAGCACGCCATTTTCTACAACACCGTGTACGATGAGAACGCCTCCTGCCACATCGCGTTGGGCCGCGGCTTCTTCCGCAATGGTCCCGAGGACGCGGCTGCCCGGGGCATCAACGTCTCCACCCTCCATGTGGACTTCATGTTCGGCTCCGACGATATGCGCATTCAGGGCCAGACCGCCGACGGCGTCTGGGAGGACATTCTGGTGGACGGCGCCTGGGTCATCTAAGCTGGCCAACGGCTGTTGTTCCGACATGACCCGCACCGTGGCTCTGGGCCATGTCACCGACGAGATGTGCCGGGTGTACGACACCGCACTGGCCGCTCAGCTGGCTGGCATTGCGGCGGCCAAAGCGGGCGTCATCGGCGAGACCGGCTGCGAGACTCTCATGCACACTCCCAAGGAGCTGCTCATCCTCGACTGAGCGGTATTTTTCAAAAACGAACCCCCGGCGGCCCGCAGGCCGCCGGGGGTTCCCTTATCTCGTTTCTCAGGTCTGGGGAAGCTCGCTCTCCGCAGCGTTTTCTTCCCCGGCGGGCAGATCTTCGCCGTTGGGCTGCTCCGCCGCGGCGGCGGGGGCTTCCGCCTCCGTCACCAGATCGGACCGGAGGGTCAGCTCCGCCCGGGGCAGGTCGCTGACCATGGTCAGCAGCTTCGCCACCTCGCCACGGGTCATGCTGTTCTTCGGGGAGAGCAGGCCGCCGCTGCCGCTGACAATGTTCTGAGCCACCAGCGTCTGGACATAGGGCGCAGCCCAGCTGCTCACCGTGCCGCCGTCGGCAAAGGCGGACAGGTCGCAGCTCTGCTGGCTTGCCAGAATCCGGCCCAGCATGGTCATGGCCTGCTCCCGGCTCACCAGCTCGCCCACATTGGCGTACAGCGTGCCGCCGGAGCCGCTGCCGCTGAACACCTGAAGTGCGTACATGGCCTTCACGTGGGGCAGCATCCACTCGGGGATGCCCGCCGCGTCGGCAAAGGGCAGCTCAACGCCCGCGTACTGCGCCGTATCCACCCCCAGCATCCGGGAGATGAACACCAGCAGCTCGCCTCGGGTGAGCTTGCCATCGGGGTTGTAGACGTAGCTTCCGTCCGCTGTCTGGCTTCCGGTGGTCAGCCCCATTTTGTAGAGCCGGGTGACGTACTCCTGACTCCAGTGGCCGTCCAGATCGGTGAAGGGGTCGCCCCGGTTCACCGTCACTGGCACGATCACCGACCGTCCGCCCGCGCTGGCGGTGATGGAACCGGAGCCGTTCACCGCTCCTGCGGTGAACAGACCGTTTTCGTCGATGGTTCCGATGTTTCCCTCTACCGACCACGTCACGTCACCGTCGTCCATGGCCACGGGGATGTTGTACCACGTACCGGCGGCGTCAAGGTCGACGGTGTCGCCGGGGGACAGGGTCAGCGTCCCAGGGGCCGCGCCGGTGTCGTGCCGGGTGACGGTGAGCTTGGACAGGCGGTCCACCACCCGGATAGGGGCGCTGCCGGTAGCTCC
>CAKUKL010000396.1 GCA_934662925.1 uncultured Oscillospiraceae bacterium
CGGCGGGACAGGGCCATAATGGTCTCGAACAGGGTGGTGATGTCCGCCCGGAGGTCGTCCCCCACCAGCGCGGCCTTGGCGGCCAGCACCTGCTTTTCCCGGGCCCGGTCCAGCACGGGCAGGCCCCGGGCGGCCTTGTACTCGCCAATCTGCTTGGTGACGGCCATCCGCTGCCGGAACAGTTCGGTGAGCTGCCGGTCGATGACGTCGATCTGCCCGCGCAGCTCCTGAATATCTTCGCTCATCGGTACAGCTCCTTTTTCTCCAGATAGGCCCGGGCGTTGCGGCGGTTGCTCTCGATCTCCTCCTCCGTCAGGGGGCGGCGGACGGCGGCGGGGCTGCCCAGCACCATGGAGCCCTCGGGCACGACGGTGTTCTTGGTGACCAGCGCCCCCGCGCCCACGATGGAGTTGCTGCCGATGACGGCCCCGTCCATGACGATGGCTCCCATGCCGATGAGGCAGTTGTCCCCGATGGTGCAGCTGTGGAGCACCACGTTGTGGCCCACGCTGACGCCGCTGCCCAGTGACATGCTGCGCTGATCGCTGGTGTGGAGGGTGGAGTTATCCTGAATGTTGGTGTTTTCCCCGATGGTGATGGGGGCCTGATCGCCGCGGATGACGGCGTTGAACCAGACGGAGCAACCGCGGCCAAAGGTCACGTCGCCGTTGACCCGGGCCCCGGGGAGGATGACCACGTCCTCGTCTGTCTCTCTGAGGGTTTTATAGTCCATGTGAAAGCACTCCTTTTCCGTCAGATGCCCAGCAGCTCGCAGGCGGCCAGCGCCGCCGCCGCCTCGATGACCGGCACCGCCCGGTGGACGACGCAGGGGTCGTGGCGGCCCTGAAGCTCCAGCTCGGCATTTTCGTTCTTAGCCATGTCCACGGTGAACTGCCGCCGGGCGATGGACGGCGTGGGCCGCATGGTGACCTCGAACACCAGCGGCATGCCGTTGGTGATGCCGCCGTTGACGCCGCCGGCGCAGTTCTGCTCCGCCCGGACGGAGCCGTCGTCGTCCACGAACAGGGGGTCGTTGGCTTCGGAGCCCCGCATGAGGGCAAAGGCCGCCCCCACGCCGAAGCCCACCGCCTTTACCGCCGGGACGGCGAAGAGGTACTGGGAGAAGATCCCCTCGGCGTTCTCCCCGAAGTCCGGGGAACCCAGACCGGCGGGCAGGCCGAACACGGCGCACTCGATGGAGCCGCCCACGGAGTCCTGCTCCTCCTTTGCCTCCAGAATGGCGGTCTGCATCTCCTCCCCGGCGGCGTCGTCCAGCACGGGGAAGGGCTTTTGGGCCACGGCCCGCAGGCTGTCCCAGTCCTCCAGCGGCTGGTCGGAGATGCCGTAGACGGAGTTGATGTGGGCGCCCACAAAAATGCCCTTTTGCGCTAAGATCTGCTTGGCCACCGCCCCGGCGAACACCAGCGGCGCGGTGAGGCGGCCGGAGAAGTGCCCGCCGCCCCGGTAGTCGTTGAAGCCGCCGTAGCGGACGTGGGCGGGATAGTCGGCGTGGCCCGGCCGGGCCAGATCTTTGGTGCGGGAATAGTCGCCGCGGCGGGTGTCGGTGTTCTCGATGACGGCGCACAGGGGGGAGCCGGTGGTCTTTCCCTCAAACACGCCGGAGAGGACCTTCGGCTCGTCCGTCTCTTTCCGGGCGGTGGAGAGGGCGTTTTGGCCCGGGGCGCGGCGGGCCATCTCAGTGTGGATGAAGTCCCAGTCCAACTCCAGCCCGGCGGGGACGCCGGTAAGGG
>CAKUKL010000397.1 GCA_934662925.1 uncultured Oscillospiraceae bacterium
CATCAACAACGCCGCCCGGGAGCCGGAGATCGCAGAGCTCCAGCGGTTCCTGAACCTGCTGGGCGGCAAGGTCCGGGGTGCGGGCGGCTCCGTCATCACCGTGGAGGGCCGCCGGCCGCTGGGCGGCGGCGAATACACCGTCATGGGCGACCGCATCGTGGCCGCCACCCTCATGTCCGCCGTTGCGGCGGCGGGGGGCGACGTCCGGCTGGACGGCGTGGACTGGCGGCACGTGTCCACCGTCAGCGCCGTGCTGGCGGAGGCGGGGTGCAGCGTCCTGAGCGACAGCCGGGGCGTCCGCATCAGTCGGAAGGCCGACCATCCCCTCCGGGGAGACCTCACCGTCCGGACGGCGCCCTATCCCGGCTTTCCCACCGACGCTCAGGCCCCGGTCATGGCGGCGCTGTGCGCGGGGCGGGGGACGGCGTTGTTTGTGGAGAACGTGTTCGACAGCCGTTACCGCCATGTGTCCGAGCTGGTGCGCATGGGGGCGGACATCACGGTGGAGGGTCGGGTGGCCTTCGTCCGGGGCGTGCCCCGGCTCCATGGAGCCCATGTAGAGTGTACCGACCTGCGGGGCGGCGGCGCACTGGCCGCGGCGGCGCTGGGGGCCGAGGGCGACACGGTGCTCACCGGCCTGCACCACATCGACCGGGGCTACGAGCGGCTGGAGGCCATGATCACCCGTCTGGGCGGCAACATGCTCCGCCGGGAGGGCGGCTCCGGTTGACAATTACAAAAGCGAAGGGAGGCGGCGCGGCTGTGGCCAGCGAGCGCAGACATAAATCAAGACCCCGGCGGCGCCGTGGGCGGTTCGGCTTTGCCTATAAGCTGCTGTCCGTCCTTCTGGTCATCGCCGCCGTGGTGGCGGCCTGTCTGGTGTTTTTCCGGATCAATCAGGTGACGGTGACAGGCAACGCCCGGTACACGGCGGAGGAGATCGCCGACGTGTCCGGAATCCGGACGGGGGATAACCTCATCGCCCTGTCAAAAAGCAAAATAGCCGCCCGGATCCGCACCCGTTTGCCCTATGTCCAATCGGTGTCCATTCGCCGGGCGCTGCCGGATACGGTGGTGCTCACCGTCACGGAGCACACGGCGGCGGCCGCCGTGTCCGACGGGATCAACTGGTGGTATATCTCCGCCCAGGGCAAGCTGCTGGAGACGGTGTCCTCGCCCGGACAGATCATTCAGATCACCGGCCTGACGGCGGTGGAACCGGAGCTGGGCGGAAAGCTGGCGGTGTCCGAGGAGTACGAAAACCGCCTGACCTACGCGCTGTCCCTCCTGTCTGCACTGGACGACCGGGGAATGCTGGCCGACTGCACGGCGCTGGACTGCTCTTCCGCCGGGGTGCTCTGGCTGGACTATCTGAATTTCCGGCTGAAGCTGCCGTCCACCGGGGACTTTTCCTACATGCTCACCCTGCTGGACGGAGCCTTTGACAGCGGCCGTGTGAGCCGGGAGGACGCGGGCACCTTCGACTTTGCGTCCGCAGAAGGGAAAGCCATTTACAGCAAATCCTGACAGACAGGCGGCCCGGTGGTTCCGATATTCGGAAACGGGCCGCCTTTTTGGCGCAGTCACGGGAAAAACCGATATTTTTCTATTGACCGGGCCGGGAAAATGGAATACAATAATACAAAATATAGGTTCCTTTTCACGGACATATTACAACAGCTTGTTTACATATTGGAGGGGCATTTTATGGCGTTTGTGATGGACTCCGCGGTCCGCGGCCAGGATGTAC
>CAKUKL010000398.1 GCA_934662925.1 uncultured Oscillospiraceae bacterium
CCCTCGATGTGTCCATTCAGGCGCAGATCCTGAACCTCCTTCAGGACCTCCAGCAGGAAAAACAGCTCACCTACATCTTCGTCACCCACGACCTGTCCGTGGTCAAGCACATCTCCGACGAGATTTTGACCATGTACGTGGGCTCCATGGTAGAGAAGAGCCCCGCCGACGCTCTGTACGAAAAGCCCCTGCACCCCTACACCAAGGGCCTCATTTCCGCCATCCCCATCCCCAGCATCGACGTGGAGCGCAAGCGCATCGTCCTGCAGGGCGAGCTGTCCTCCCCCATCGACCCCAAGCCCGGCTGCCGCTTTGCCAACCGCTGCCCCTACGCGAAGGACATCTGCCGGGCCCAGCAGCCCGAGTTTGAAGAGGTGGAGCCGGAGCACTTCGTGGCCTGCCACTTCACCCGGGAGATCAACGGTCTGACATGAAAAAACGGCGCTTTTTCTCTGCGGCGGCCGGGCTGCTGGCCGCCGCGCTGGCGCTGACCGCCGCCTGCCTTCCCGGCATGGCCGCGGGAGCGGACGCCGTGGCCCGCATCACCGTGGCCGACGCCGCCTTTGACCGGGAGACGGCCTGCGTCCGGGACGTGCCCATGGGCAGCATCGCCGCCGACGCCGTCCGGCAGGCCGCCGGAGCGGACATCGCCGTCATCCCCTGCGGGGATTTCAGCGGCACGGACGTGGGCGTGAAGAAATTCTCCCGGGCGGACGCCGCGGCCCTGTTCTCCGCCGACCGGGAGATCGCCGTCACGGAGATAACGGCAGCGCAGCTTTACGACCTGCTGGAAGCCGCCCTTTCCGCCGTGACGCTGGACCCGGAGACCAAGCGGCTGGATACCCAAGCGTCGGTGTCGGACGGGTTTCTCCAGATCTCGGGCTTTGAGCTGGTGTACGACAGCGCCGCCCCCGCGGGCAGCCGGGTGTATTCCCTCACCGTCGGCGGCGAAGCCCTCGACCGGGACAGCGGCGCGGCGCTGACGCTGGCATGCGGCCTTGGGGCGCTGCAAGGACTTTCCGATGGCGGGGAGCCGGTGGGTATGCGCTATTCCGAAGCGCTGCTGGCCTATCTGACGGACAATCCCCTCATCTCCGAGTACGACTCCGGCCGCATCCGCCCCATCGGCAACGCGGACGACAGCATCCTCACCGCCCTGCCCGGGCCGGTGCTGGCCATCCTGCTGGCGGTGCTGCTGTGCGCCGGGATCATTGTGACCCGGGTACGGAAAAAGCAGCTGTTCGATGACGGCGGGCGCTATTTCAGGCCGAAATATTCCGTGATGAAATGAGCGGCTCGTCCCGGATGTTCCATTGGCCCAGAGCCTGCAATAAAATGTTTTCCGTGTTGACGCTTTGTCCTTTTATTGCTATACTTTTCCTGATCTACTGCACGAATACAGGGCCGCGATGCGGGGACTGCTCCCGTCATCCGCGCCGCCCGGGGCAAAGGAAAGGACTGGACCATGAACTTCCGCCTGCTGCAATATTTTCTTGCCGTGGCCAGCAGTCTGAGCTTCAGCCGGGCCGCTGACAACCTGCATATCGCCCAATCCACCCTCAGCCAGCAGATTCAGCGGCTGGAGGAGCATTACGGCGTCCAGCTGTTTGTCCGCTCCGGACGGACGGTCACGCTGACGGCCGCGGGGCTGGCCCTTCAGGAGGCCGCGTCCCACCTGCTGGTGGAGGAGGATCAGCTGGCCGCCCGTCTCAAAGAGATCGCAAAGGGCAACGGCATCCGGCA
>CAKUKL010000399.1 GCA_934662925.1 uncultured Oscillospiraceae bacterium
AGCTCCACCAGCGCGTTGACGGCGTCCTCCTCGTCGGGACCGTCGGCGATAAGGGTGATGGTGGTGCCCTTCACGATGCCCAGAGAGAGCACGCCCAGCAGGCTCTTGGCGTTGACGCGGCGCTCATCCTTCTCGACCCAGATAGAGCTCTTGAACTCGTTTGCCTTCTGAATGAAAAACGTGGCAGGACGGGCATGCAGGCCCACCTGATTGTTCACAGTGGCTTCTTTCATAAACATAGTTAGGTTCCCCCCACTTTTAATTGAGACACAGGGCCGTTAAGCGTTCGCAGCTTCACATTTTGTCTGCTGTTAGAATACCAAATTTAGTCTCTTCCGTCAACGGCATTTTTCACAAATTGAATACAGCGCCTTCGTCGAAACCGTTCATATGCAATACTTTCCAGCGCTTCCGTTTTATCCGGCGAAATGGGAGTTTATTTCAGTGTCACCACAGTAACTCCGTCTTCTCCCTCGCCGTACACGCCGGGGCGGAATTCCTTCACGTAGCGGCTGCGCTTGAGGTGCTCCCGCACCGCCTTGCGCAGGGCGCCGGTGCCCTTGCCATGGATGATGGTCACCGTCTCCAGCTTGCCCAGCAGGGCGTTGTCCAGGAACTGATCCACCGCAGCCAGCCCCTCGTCCACCATCATGCCCCGGATGTCCAGCTCCGCCTTGGCGGCCGCCGCCCGGAACTCGTGCTTCACCGTGGCGGAATGGCGCTTTTTGTCCTTCTCGCTCTGCTTTTTCCGGGCGGTGGCGTCCTCCAGCACCCGGACCTCCTCCTGACGGGCCTTGAGCTTGAGGATGCCCGCCTGAAGCTGGAGGGTACCGTCCTTGTTGACGGCGGTGACCTCCGCCTGGGTGCCCATTTTCACGATCTCCACCAGATCGCCCACCACGGCGTCCCGGGTGGGAGGCGGCGGGGGAAGGTTCTCCTTCCGGCCGCCCAGATTGTTCTCCGCCTCGTTGAGCTTCCGGCGCAGCTCCGCCCGCTGCTCGTTGTCGTCCACGCCTGCCCCGGCCTTTTCCTGACGGCGGCGCATTTCGTTGAGCTCTTTGAACACTCTGTCCGCCGTGTCCCGGGCCTCGTCGATGATAGCCCGGGCCTCGGCCTGAGCCTTTTCCGTGGCCTTCCGGCGCTCTTCCTCGATGCGCTCCCGGTACTGGTCAGCCTGCGCCTTGGCGGACTCCATCTCCCGGCGGAGCTGCTCCGCCTTTTCCTTTTCCCGCTCCATGGCCTGCCGCTGGATGTCCAGCTGGCTGAGCACGTCCTCGAAGCGGACGTTTTCCGCGTCGATGCGGTCGGCGGCTTTCTGGATGATGTAGTCGGGCAGGCCCAGCCGCCGGGAAATGGCGAAGGCGTTGGACTTGCCGGGCACGCCGATGAGCACCCGGTAGGTGGGGGCCAGCGTCTCCACGTTGAACTCGCAGGAGGCGTTCTCCACTCCGGGGGTGGACATGGCGTACACCTTCAGCTCGGCATAGTGAGTGGTGGCCGCCACAAGGCAGCCCATGGCCCGGACGGACTCGATAATAGCGGCGGCCAGCGCCGCGCCCTCCACCGGGTCGGTACCCGCGCCCAGCTCGTCGAAGAGAATGAGGGCGTTGTCGTCCGCCTGCTCCAGAATGGAGACGATGTTCACCATGTGGGAGGAGAAGGTGGACAGGGACTGGTCGATGGACTGCTCGTCGCCGATGTCCGCCATGACCATGGAGCACACCTTGACGGTGGAGCCGC
>CAKUKL010000400.1 GCA_934662925.1 uncultured Oscillospiraceae bacterium
TTCCGCGAGGCGGAGTTCGAGATCATGTACGGCGAGGGCATCTCCAAGCTGGGCGAGCTGGTGGATCTGGCGGTGAAGCTGGACATCATCCAGAAGTCCGGCTCCTGGTTCTCCATGGGGGACAACCGTCTGGGTCAGGGCCGCGACGCCGTAAAGAAGTATCTTCAGGAAAATCCCGAGATCGCCGACCGCATCGAGGCGGAGATCCGTGCCAACTCCTTCAAGCTCATGAGCCGTCAGTCCCAGATCGCGGCCAAGGCCGCGGGCCGTGCGGTGGACGTGTCCGCCGACGATTTTGAAGGGTAAGCGGAGCGGCGCTTATGAAGATCGCGAAGCTGGAGCCGTCCAAACACAAGGCGGGCCGCTGGCTGGTTTGGTTTGAGGACGGCTCCCTGCTCCGGGTGGGGGAGAGCGAGGTGGTCTCGCTGTCCCTCTATACCGGGAAGGAGCTGACGGAGGACGAGGCGGAGGCGCTGGCCGAAGCCGCCGGGCAGAGTAAACTGAACGCCCGGGCGGTGGAGCTGCTGTCCGCCCGGCCCATGTCCCGGAAGGAGCTGGTGGACAAGCTGTCCGCCCCGGCCCGCCGCCGGAGAAAGCCGGGGGAGGACGCGACGGAGCCCGATCCGGAGACCCTTGCCCGGGAGCGGGAGAGCTTGCGCCGGGGGGCGGAAAAGGCCGCCGACCGGCTGGAGGAGCTGGGCCTGCTCAACGACGGCGAGTACGCCCGCACCGTGGTGCGGCACTACTCCGCCAAGGGCTACGGCGTGCGTAGGCTCCGGGATGAGCTGTACCGCCGGGGCGTGCCCAGAGAGTTCTGGGAGGACGCGCTGGCGGAACTGGAGCCGGATACCTCCGGCATCGACCGCCTGCTGGCCCAGAAGCTCCGGGGCGCGGAGCCTACCCGGGAAAACCTCAAGCGGGCGTCGGACTATCTGGCCCGCCGGGGCTTCGGCTGGGAGGAGATCTCCGCTGCCATCGAGCGGTACCGGGACGGGGAGTGAATCGCCCCGGCCCATTGGAAATACAAGCAATGCCCCGGAGGAGCCGGGGCGAGGAGGAAGCAGATTTGGATTCTTATAAGGTGGCGTTTATCTCTCTTGGCTGCGCCAAGAATCTGGTAAACGCCGAGCAGATGATGGCCCTGTGCCGGGCAGCGGGCTTTACCGTTACCGGCGAGCCGGAGGGTGCGGACGTTGCGGTGCTGAACACCTGTGGCTTCATCGAGTCGGCCAAGAGCGAGGCCATCGACCACATTCTGGAGCTGGGGCAGCTCAAGGCGGAGGGCAAGCTGAAAAAGCTGCTGGTCACCGGCTGCCTCACCCAGCGGTACCCTGACGACATCCGGACGGAGCTGCCCGAGGTGGACGGCATGCTGGGCACCGGCAGCTATACCGACATCGTGGCCGCCGTCACGGAGCTCATGGGCGGCGAAAAGGCGGAGCATTTCGGCGACATCAACCGCACCTATGAGGACGGCGAGCGCATTGTCACCACGCCGCCCTACACTGCATATCTGAAAATCGCTGAGGGGTGCAGCAACGGCTGCGCCTTCTGCATCATCCCCAAGCTCCGGGGCCGCTACCGCAGCCGCTCCATGGACGCGCTGCTGGAAGAGGCGAGGGGCCTTGCCAGGCGGGGCGTCAAGGAACTGATCGTCATCGCGCAGGACATCACCCGCTACGGTTGGGACCTGAAGGACGGCACCACGCTGGCCGGTCTGCTTACCGAGCTGTGCAAGCT
>CAKUKL010000401.1 GCA_934662925.1 uncultured Oscillospiraceae bacterium
ATGCTCACCAAGGAGGACATCAACCACAACGCCGAGTGCTTCAAACGCCAGATGGAGCGGTTCATCGACTTCGGCGAGGGCAAGGCCATCATGGTCAACAACGCCGACTGGCTGCTGAACCTCAACTATGTGGAGTTGCTGCGGGAGGTGGGCGCCTGCTTCTCCGTCAACAACATGCTCCGGGCCAAGTGCTACGAGCAGCGCATGGAGAAGGGCCTGTCCTTCCTCGAGTTCAACTATATGATCATGCAGTCCTACGACTTCTACTATCTCTTCCAGCACTACGGCTGCAACATGCAGTTCGGCGGCGACGACCAGTGGTCCAACATGCTGGGCGGCACAGAGCTCATCCGCCGCAAGCTGGGGCAGGACGCCCACGCCATGACCATCACTCTGCTCACCGACTCTCAGGGCAAGAAGATGGGCAAGACCGCAGGCAATGCCGTGTGGCTCGATCCCAACAAGACCTCTCCCTACGACTTCTACCAGTACTGGCGCAACGTGGGCGACACGGACGTCATGAAGTGCATCCGGATGCTCACCTTCCTGCCGCTGGAGCAGATCGACGAGATGGACAAGTGGGAGGGCAGCCAGCTCAATCAGGCCAAGGAGATCCTGGCTTACGAGTTGACTAAGATGGTCCACGGCGAGGAGGAGGCCGAGAAGGCCCAGTCCGCTGCCAAGGCTCTGTTCTCCACCGGCGGCGATCTGTCCAACATGCCGACTACCGCGTTGACCGGGGACGATTTTGCTGACGGGAAGATTGGTGTGCTGACGTTGCTGGTGAAGTGCGGTCTGGCCGCCTCCAACGGCGAGGCCCGGCGGCTTATCCAGCAGGGCGGCGTCTCCATGGGCGACGCGAAGCTGACCGACGTCAACGCCGCCTTTGACAAGGATACCTTTGCCGGTGACGGCGTCATCATCAAGAAGGGCAAAAAGGTGTTCCACTGCGCCAAGCTGGCCTGATCTGAACGAAAATCCCCGGCAGTCCAACACGGACTGCCGGGGATTTCTGTTTTCTCAGCAGCTTTGGAGCAAGCCTGCGCGGTTCATGGCCTGACGCAGGGTCTGAAGGTTTTTCTCCGAAATATCGCAGAGGGGGAGACGGAGCGGCCCGGCCTCCATTCCCAGCAGATCCATGGCGGCCTTGACGGGAATGGGGTTCACTTCGGTGAACAGGGCGTCGATCAGCTCTGTGTATTCGATCTGGAGCCGGGACGCGGTCTGAAAATCATTGTCCAGACACAGGTGGGTCATTTTGACCATGACCTCGGGGATGATATTTCCGGCCACGGAGATAACACCCTTCGCGCCCAGAGACATCATGGACACCACCTGATCGTCGTTACCTGACCAGATGTAGAAGTCGTCCCCGCAGAGGAAGCGGGCGTGGGTCACCAGCGAGAGGTTGCCTGAGGCTTCCTTAACGCCGTTGATCTTTGGGTTTTCGGACAGCGCGCGGTAGGTCTCAGCAGTGAAGGACACGCCGGAGCGGCCGGGCACATTATAAAGAATCAGGGGAATGTCCACCCGATCGGCAATGGCTTCGTAGTGCCGGATGAGGCCGGTCTGGCTGGCCTTGTTGTAATAGGGCGTCACCAGCAGCGCGGCGTCCGCTCCGGCATCCTGCGCGTGCTCGGTCAGGTAGATTGCCGCGGAGGTGTCGTTGCTGCCCGTTCCGGCGATGACCTTCGCGCGGTGGCCGACGCGCTTGACGCAGAATTCCAC
>CAKUKL010000402.1 GCA_934662925.1 uncultured Oscillospiraceae bacterium
CGCTCCTTATTGGAATAGGGAAGGACCCAGATGTCCTCGCCGTCATCGGCTTCGCCGGTAGGCAGAAAGCCGAAGGATCTGTACAGGCGGATTGCGTGGACATTGTCCGGAGACAGTGTCAGATAAATGTCCCGCCGGCCGTACAGATGGTACATTTCCTGAACGATGAGGGGCAGGGCGCACGTTCCGAAGCCACGGCTCTGCTGGTCTACGTCGATCATATACCGGCAGAGAAGCGGGGCTTGCTTCTTTTCCCACAGGCCGAAAAAGGCAAAGCCGACGGGCTGGTTGCCGTTTAGGATCAGGCGGCAGTCCCAGCCGGGATCATAGATGGCCTGAAGCATGGAAAAAGCGTTGCAGCACAGCCATTCCTCGTCCAGCGTGATGCCGTGGTCAGGGTTTGTGGTCAGAAAGCAGGCATCCCGCCAGTTGGCGGAGGTGATTGGCGCAAGGGTCAGCACTCCGGCACCTCCTTTTGAGGCGGCTCCGGCAGGTCGAGCCGCATTTTGATGTGGGGGATGCCGTCCTCCAAAAATTCTTCCGAGGTCTGGCGGAAGCCCGCCTTTTCGTACAGGTCCCGGGCGTAGACCTGCGCCTCCAGCGTGATGGCCCGCGCGCCGTATTTTTCCCGGGCGGTGTCGATGCCGGCGGCCACGATGCGGCTGCCCAGCCCCCGCCGCCGTTCCGCGGCGATGACCCGGCCCAGCGCGCAGGTGTCGAAGGTCGCGCCGGGGGGCAGCACCCGGAGATAGGCTTTGATGGTGTTATCCTCCCGGAGAAAGACGTGGTACGCATCCCTGTCGTTGCCGTCGATCTCGGGGTAGGGGCAGTTCTGCTCCACCACGAACACGTCCACCCGGAGCCTGAGAATGTCGTACAGCTCGTCGGCGGTGAGGTCCCGGAAATGTTTGACGATCAGTTCCATAAAGCGCTCCTTACAGTCCGGCGCGGACGACGCGTCCGCCCAGCTTCTCGTAGTCTTCCCAGAAATCGGGGTAGGATTTTTTCACGCACTCCGCGCCGGTGAGGGTGACGGGGGCTTCGCACCGGACGGCGGCCACAGCGGCCATCATGGCGATGCGGTGGTCGTTGCAGCAGTCCACGGCGCAGCCGCCCCGCAGGCTGTCCGAGCCGTAAATGGTCAGGCTGTCCGGGTGCTCCTCCACATGAGCGCCCATGGCACTGAGGACGGCGGTGACGGAGGAGAGCCGGTCGCTCTCCTTGATGCGTAGCCGGGCGGCGTTGGTGAGCCGGGTGACGGCGCCCCCCGCCCGGAGGGCGGCCCGGGCCGCCAGCGGCGGCACCAGATCGGGGCACTGGGACACGTCCAGCTCCACCGGGCCGTCCCCGTCCAGCGCGGCGCAGTAGGGGATGACGCAGCGGTCGCCCTGTGCGGAGTCCGGGGCGAGGCCCCGGATGTCCAGCGGGCAGCCCAGACCCCTGGCGGCGTAGAAAAAGCCCGCCTGCGAGTAATCGCTTTCCACCGCCGTATCGCAGGCGGCGTAGCGCTGGTTCCCGGGAATGTGATAGCCCGTTTCGGTTTCCGTGACGGCCACGCCGAAGGTCCGCAGGGCCAGCAGGGTCATGTCCACATAGCCCCTGGACTCCAGCGGCGTGGTGAGGACGATGTCCGAATCCCCGTCCAGCAGGGGCAGGGCGAACAGCAGGCCGCTGACGAACTGGGAGGACACGTCGCCGGGCAGGCGGTATTCCCCGGGGGCCAGC
>CAKUKL010000403.1 GCA_934662925.1 uncultured Oscillospiraceae bacterium
CATCATAGCTCTGCCACGCGAAGTTCAGGTAGTTTTCGGTGCGGAAGAGCACGTTCCCGTCCAGATCGGTAATGAGAGAGCCGCCGGATTCCAGACTGAAAATGACGCGGTCGCCGTCGATGTTGGGATAGGGGGAATAACCGGTGATGTCGATGGTGTGGACGGAGCCGTCGTTGGGGTGGATGGTGAGGGTGTTTTCATCCTCATTGCACTCGTACCAGCCGTCGCCATAGTAGACGGCGTTTTCGTTATAGTTGGAGCCGAACTGTGCGTCGGGGTCGTACACGTCGGGGACGGTGTCCGTGACCTCGCCGGTGAACAGGTTTACATAAAGATTTCCGGCGGTGCCGTCATCGTTCCAGTTCACGGTACACTGCATCCATTGGCCGATGCTGGAATAGTCCCAGTAAAGCTCCTGGGGGGTGAGGTTATCCAGTGGGATCTCGTCGGCGGCCCAGCGCCAGCGCTCATGCCCGTCAGGGGCGAGCATGACGGCGTCGCCGCCTTTTTCCAGCAGGAAGATGCCCGCGGAGGACTGGGTGACGAGGGCGGAGTATTTCAGACCGGTGTACCACGAGCCGTCGGCGGCGGCCACGCCGTAGAGGCTGCTCAGGGAGCCGTCGGCGTTTTTCTCCCCCTTGCGGAGGATGAGGACGGGCTGATGCTCGGTGCACTGGCGCTCGGCGTCGTAGTAGGACAGGACGTTGATCTCCAGAAAGACCGGGTCGGTGACGAGGGTGCCGTCCCGGGTGGCAAGGCCCCAGTAGCCGCTGCCGCCCCAGTACTGGGCGTTGGCCTCGCCGCCCAGATAGGGGACGAGCTGGCCATAGTCATCGCCGGGAATGAGGTCGTCGGAGCAGCCGGGCCAGCGGCGGGGCGCTTCGGCGGTGTTGTCCGTCAGCACATCCCAGTGGGTGGTGACGGAGATGCCGGGGGCGCTGGGCTGCTCCGATGGGGCGGCGGACTCGGAGGGGGCGGCGCTGGGAGAGGGAGACTCCGCCGCCGGAGCGCCGCAGCCCGCCAACAGGAGCAGGGCGAGGGGAAGGGCGAAATAACGGGGCTTCACGTCAGTTCACCTCCAGAATGGAGACGTAGCCCTGCCGGTCCACCAGCTTCTGGCCCTCTTCGCTGAGAATCCAGTTGTAGAGGATGGCGGTGGGGGAGTTCTCGGGGGTGTCGGCGGCCATGACCACGAAGTAGGGGTTGCGGAAGGGGTATTCCTCGCTGCGGATGGTGTCCGCCGAGGGGGCCACGCCGTCGATCTTCAGCAGCTTGAGGCCGTCGGCCATTTCCATATCATGGGCATAGTAGTAGACGGAGTAGCCGATGGCGCTGGCGGAGTTGTCGTAGCTCTTAACGGCCTCCATGAGGGTGCCCATCTCGCTGAGCATGTAGCCCTCGGGGGCGTCCATCATCTGGAGGTCGCCCATGACCAGCTTGTTCATGAGTACCTGACTGCCGGATTCGGCGTTGCGCTGGAAGGGGACGATCTCCAGATCGTCGCCGCCCACCTCTTTCCAGTTGGTGATCTCGCCGGTGTAGATGCCCTGAAGCTGCTCCAGCGTCAGGGAGTCCACGGGGTTGTTGGCGTTGACCACGAACACCAGCGCGTCGGTGGCGAAGGGCTCCATCTTGATGTCAAAGTTCGCCTGCTTCAGCTCATCCAGCGCGGTGGAGCTGGGCTCGGCCACGATGAGCAGGTCGGAATTGCCCTGCATGAGCT
>CAKUKL010000404.1 GCA_934662925.1 uncultured Oscillospiraceae bacterium
CGGACGCGCAGGCTGTGCAGCTGTGCGAAAAGCTGCGGCGCCGGCTGGTGGAGTCCGTGTCAAAGACCGGCGGCCATCTGGCGTCCAACCTCGGCGTGGTGGAGCTGACGGTGGCCATCCACCGGGTGTTCGACACTGACGAGGACCGTCTGGTGTTCGACGTGGGCCACCAGTGCTACAGCCATAAGATTCTGACGGGGCGGGACAGCGCCATGGGGACGCTGCGCTCCTTCGGCGGGCTGTCCGGCTTTCCGAAGCCCTCAGAGAACCGGGCGGACGCCTTTATCGCGGGCCACGCGTCCAACGCAGTGTCGGTGGCGCTGGGCATGGCCCGGGCCCGGACGCTGCTGCACGAGGACTACTCCGTGCTGGCCCTGCTGGGGGACGGCGCCCTCACCGGCGGCCTTGCCTACGAGGGCCTGACCAACGCCGGGCAGAGCGGCGAGTCCCTCATCGTCATCCTCAACGACAACGGTATGTCCATCACCCAGAACGTGGGCAGCGTGGCCGATTATCTGGCCCACCAGCGGCTCAAGCCCCAGTATCTGCGGCTCAAGAAGGCGTACCGGTCCCTGACCAGCCACGGCCCGCTGGGCCGGGGCATTTACCGCATCACCCACGTGCTCAAGCAGGCCGTGAAGGATGCGGTGCTGCCGTGCAGCATGTTCGAGGACATGGGCTTTGCCTACGTGGGGCCGGTGGACGGCCACGACGTGGCCCAGCTGACCCATGTGATGCAGTACGCGAAGGACCTGAACTGTCCGGTGCTGGTCCATGTCAAGACGAAAAAGGGCAAGGGCTACGGCCCCGCCGAGCTGGAGCCGGACCGGTTCCACGGCATCGGCCCCTTCGACCCGGAGACGGGGGAGAGCCTGAAAGGCTCCGGAACGGATTTCTCCGCCGTGTTCGGCGAGACGCTGTGCGCGCTGGCGAAAAAGGATGCAAGGATCTGCGCTCTGACGGCTGCCATGCAGTCAGGCACCGGGCTGGACGGCTTCGCCCTCCAGTACCCGGAGCGTTTTTTTGATGTAGGCATCGCTGAGGGCCACGCCGCCGCCATGGCGGGCGGTCTCGCGAAGCAGCGGATGATCCCGGTGTTCGCCGTGTATTCCACGTTTTTGCAGCGGTCCTATGATATGCTGCTCCACGATGTGGCCCTGCAGGGGCTGCATGTGGTGCTGGCGGTGGACCGGGCGGGTCTTGTGGGCAATGACGGCGAGACACATCAGGGCATTTTTGACGTCGCCTACCTTTCCTCGGTGCCCGGCATGGATATTCTCTGTCCGGCCAGCTTCGCGGAGCTGCGGGCCATGCTGGAGCACGCGGTGTGCAGGCTCCGCGGCCCGGTGGCCGTCCGCTATCCCCGGGGCGGCGAGGGGGCCTACCGGGAGATGTCCGGCGTGGAGGGGAGCGTGACGCTCCGGCCCGGCACGGACATCACCCTCATCGCCTACGGAACCATGGTCAACGAGGTGCTGGCGGCGGCGGACCTGCTGGCGGAGCAGAACGTCTCCGCCCGGGTGGTGAAGCTCAACAGCATCAAGCCGCTGGACATGGAGCCGGTGCTTCAGGCGTCCCGGGAGACCGGGCGGCTGCTGACGGCGGAGGAGTGCGTCTCCTCCGGCTGCGTGGGGCAGCGCATCGCCGGGGAGCTGCTGGAACGGGGCGTGTCCCTGCGGTCGTATACCATGGTGAATCTGGGCGACCGCTTTGTGC
>CAKUKL010000405.1 GCA_934662925.1 uncultured Oscillospiraceae bacterium
CCACCGCCTATTCGCTGGCGGCGGGCGGCCCCATCGTGGAGCCCACGGCGAAGAATATCATCGTTACCCCAATCTGCGCCCACTCTCTGAAGGTCAAGCCCATGGTGCTGGACCGGAAGCGGACGGTGGGCATCCGGCTGGAGCAGGGCAGCCGCCGCAGCGCCTACCTGTCGGTGGACGGCGGCCGGGCGTTCAAGGTGCTGTCTGGCGACCGGGTGGAGATCCGGCAGTCGCAGCAGGTGACCCGGCTGGTCAAGCTCACCGGCCGCAATTTCTATGAACTCATCCACCAGAAGCTGGGAAAGGACTGATGGGCATGAAGGAAAAAAGACAGGCGGAGATCATCCGCATCATCACCGAGCAGGACGTGGAGACGCAGGAGCAGCTGCTGGCCCAGCTGCGTTTGCGGGGCATCCGAGCCACGCAGGCCACGATTTCCCGGGACATCAAGGAGCTGCATCTGGTGAAGGAACCGGCGGGCAACGGCGCGTACCGCTACGCCGCGGTGTCCGGCCGGACGGCGGCCCATCACAACCACGCGGGCCGTCTGCGCAATATCTTCAAGGAGGGCGTCACCTCTTTTGACGTGGCCCAGAACATCGTGGTGGTGCGCACCATGCCCGGCCTTGCCTCGGCGGCGGGGGCGGCGCTGGACGGCATGGAGATCGACGGCTTCGTCGGCTCTCTGGCCGGGGACGACACCGTTATCCTCATCATGCGCACCAACCGGGATGCGGAGCTGTTTCTGGAAGAGATCCGGGCTATGCTGGAGTGAGGTGAAAAGCTATGCTGGCGCTGCTGCACATCGAGAACATCGCGGTCATTTCCTCTGCTGATATTTCCTTTGCGCCGGGCTTCAACGTGCTGACCGGCGAGACCGGCGCGGGCAAATCCATCGTCATCGACGCCATGGGGGCCATCATCGGCGAGCGCACCAGCCGGGACCTCATCCGCACCGGGGCGTAGTCCGCCCGGGTGTCCGCCATTGTCCGGGGCCTGCCGGAGCTCCCGTGGTTCGCGGAGCAGGGCCTCGGCCCGGACGAAAACGGCGAACTGATGCTGGAACGGGTCATCCAACCCGACGGCAAGAACGTCTGCCGGGTGAACGGGCGGCCCGTTCTGGTCACCCAGCTCCGGGAGTTGGGGCGGCAGCTGCTGAACATCCACGGGCAGCACGATGGCCAGCAGCTGCTGGACGAGGAGTGCCATCTGGCCTATCTGGACGGCTTCGGCGGCACCGGCGGGGTCCTCGCGGACTTCCAGACGGCCTACCGGAAGGTGCAGGACGTGAAAAAAGCGCTGGGGGCCCTCCGGATGGACGAATCGGAGAAGGCCCGGCGGATCGACACGCTGACCTATCAGATCGGCGAACTGGAGCGGGCGGAGCTGCGCTCCGGCGAGGAAGAGGAACTGACGGAGCGGCGGGACGTGCTGCGCAATGCCGAGCGCATCACCGGCGCCATCGAGGGTGCGCGGCAGGCCCTCTCCGGCGGTGACGAGAGCGAGGGCGCGGTGTCCCTGCTGATGACGGCGGAGGACTGCCTTGCCTCCGGCGGCCGGTACAGCGAGGGGCTTGCAAAGCTGTCCGCGCAGGCGGCGGAGCTGCGGTACGCGCTGGACGATCTGACGGAGCAGGTCCGGGATATAGAGTCCTCTCTCGAGTTTTACCCCGGCGAGCTGGACGAGGTGGAGGGGCGGCTGGACACCCTCTACCG
>CAKUKL010000406.1 GCA_934662925.1 uncultured Oscillospiraceae bacterium
CCTGCAATACAAGGATCTGGACGCCCAGCTGGAGCACCGGGAGCACAATACCGAGCGCTTCGCCCGGGGCGTCCAGCGCTTTGTGGTGGGCTTGTCCAAAAAGGTCCTGCTGGCCAACAATCTGGGCAAGCTGTGGGACGTGTACCTCGCCACCCCCGGCGGGGAGCTGACCACGCTGGGGGCGTGGCTGGGCATCATCGCCTTCTCCCTCCATCTGTACTTCGACTTCTCCGGCTATTCCGACATGGCCATCGGCCTTGGCCGGATGCTGGGCTTCGAGTTTCTGGAAAACTTCAACTATCCCTATATCTCCAAGTCCGCCACCGAGTTCTGGCGGCGGTGGCACATCTCGCTGGGCAGCTGGTTCCGGGAGTACCTCTATATCCCGCTGGGGGGCAACCGGGTGAAAACAGGGCGGCTGATCTTCAACCTGCTCATCGTCTGGGCGGCCACCGGCATCTGGCACGGGGCCAGCTGGAACTTCCTTATCTGGGGCCTGTACTACTTTGTGTGGCTGGTCCTGGAAAAGCTGTTTCTTGGAAAATACCTGAAAAAGGCCCCGGGCTGGCTGGGCCACCTCTACGGTCTGCTGGTGGTGGTCGTGGGCTGGGCCATTTTCGCCGTGGAGGATTTTTCCGCCATGGGGCTGTACCTCAAGGCCATGTTCGGCATGGGCGCGGGGCTGTGGAACAGCGACTTCCTCTATTACCTGCGCAATTACCTGCCGGTGCTCGCCGCGGCGGCGGTGGCGTCCACGCCGCTGGCGGCCAACCTGTGGCGCAAGCTGCCGGAGCGGGCCCGCCGGATCGCCTTCCCGGTGCTGATGCTGGCCGGGCTGATCCTGTCCACCGCCTATCTGGTGGACGGCACCTACAATCCCTTCCTCTATTTCCGCTTCTAAGGGGGTGCGCACCGTGAAAAACAAATATCCAGTGTTCATTACCGTTCTGTTCTGCCTGTTCATCTTCGGCTTCGGCGCCGCGCTCTTCATTTTGCCCGACCGGAGCTTTTCCGAGCAGGAAAACCGCTACCTCTCCCAGTTCAAGGCCCCCACGCTGGAGACGCTGAAGTCCGGCAAATTCATGGAGGATTTCGAGGACTACGTGGTGGATCAGTTCCCCCTGCGGGACAGCTGGATCGACCTGAAGGCGTGGACGGAGCGCCTTGCGGGCAAGGAGGAGAACAACTCCGTCTACTTCGGAACCGACGGGCAGCAGACCCTTTTCGCCCAGTTCACCGCCCCTTCGGATGAGGAGCTGGAAAAACGGGTGGGCTACGTCAACGCGCTGGCGGACAACCTCATCGTGCCGGTATATTTTGCCCTCATCCCGGACAAGAGCTACGTCTGGGCCGACCGCCTGCCGGACAACGCCCCCCTCGTGGACGACGGCTCCACGCTGGACAGGGCCGCCGCCCTCTGCTCCCAGTGGGTGAACTGGATCGACCTGAAAAACGCCCTGTCCGGGGACGACGTGTTCTACCGCACCGACCACCACTGGTCCACCTTCGGGGCCTGTCAGGGCTATCTGGCGCTGGCGGACGGCATGGGGCTGACCGATGCCGGGCTGGACGGGGAGCCGGTGCTCCGCAGCGACCGCTTTTTCGGCACCACGTGGTCGTCCTCCGGGGCGGCATGGGTAAAGCCGGACAGCATTTACACCATGGTGCCCGAGGGGGGCTTCACCGGGAACACTACCGTCACCCGCTACCCCAC
>CAKUKL010000407.1 GCA_934662925.1 uncultured Oscillospiraceae bacterium
CCGGGCGCTCCGGGAAAACGCCGCCCTCCCCCCCGCCGAACAGACGGCGGCGGCGGTGCTGGCCGCCTGCCGGCAGCTGGCGGACACGGGGACCATGACCTTCGTCGAAAACGACGCGGAATTTCTCCTGCGCCGCCTTCCCGAGGAGATCAAGACCGCCCACTATCACGACGACGAGGTCCACATCCGCACCCTGCTGGAAAACAGCGGGCTGCACCCCGCAGGCGGGATGGCGCTGGCCGCCGCCACGGTGCGGGGACTGATCCTCACCGTGTCCCATCAGGAGCAGATCGGGCCGCTGTACCCCAAAGTGCTGGAAACGCTGGTATACGGCGCCTGCCGGGAGCTGTTCCCGGCGGGCTGAAAGGCTGCCGCAGGGCGGCTTTTCAAATGACAGGCGGTTAGAAGAGGCTAACTTCAACAAGGAGGATACCGATATTGAAATACCACATTGAAAAGAACTCCGTGCAGGAGACGCTTGTCATCCCGCTGTACGGGCGAAAAATGTGCACGGAGCTGTACCCCGCTCTCTACCGGGACGAGACCGCCGTCCGGCTCATGGAGCAGGTGGACTACGACTTCTCCGCGCTGGCGGAAAAGACCAACGGGATCATGTACCGCTTCGGCTATCTGGAAGCCGCCATGCGGCAGACCGATCTGGCGTGGGAGGTCCGGGACTACCTGAAGACCCACCCCAATGCGGCAGTGGTCAATCTGGGCTGCGGGCTGGACGACACCGGCAGGCGCTGTGACAACGGCACCTGCAAAATCTACAACCTCGACTTTCCCGACGTCATCGTCGCCCGCAACGAGCTGCTCCCCGCCGGAGAGCGGGAGGAAAACATCCCCTGCGACCTGAACGATACCGCGTGGTTTGACCGGATCGACGCCTCCGGCGGCGCGGTGTTCTTCGCTGCGGGCGTGTTCTACTACTTTCTCAACGAGCAGGTAAAGGCGCTGGTGCAGGCCATGGCCAAGGCCTTCCCCGGCGGGCGGCTGGTGTTCGACGGAGCGGGGCGCTCCGCCGTCAAGCTCATGCTGAAAACGTGGATCAAGAGCGCGGACATCAAGGACGTGGGAGCATACTTCTCCGTCTCCGACGCAAAGCGGGAGCTGTCCGGCTGGGCGCCCGGGCTAGAGGTGTCCAGCCGGGGTTACATGCTGGGGTACAACGACCTGAAGGCCCCGTCGGTCAGCGGCTTCTTCCGCTTCCTGTCGAAGGTGGGCGACGGGCTGATGAAGATGCAGATCATTCGGCTCACCTTCGGAAAAGCCTGACCGGATGAAGCGTCTTTGGTTCGATCATACATGGAGGGATGAAAGATGAAATACGCAGGAATGCCCATGGGTATGTGGGCGCTGTTTGCCGGGTCCTTCCGGAAGCAGCTCACCGTCGTGTTCGGCTATGACGAAGGCACGGCGAGGGACATCGCCAAAAAGGCAAAGCCGAAATATCAGGATCTGATCGCCGGTCTGCCTGAATTTGAAAAGGCCGACCGCTTCAAGATGAACATCGTCAACTGCGCGCTGCTGGCAGCGTTCGTCCTGTCCATGCCGGAGCGGCCGGACGTGGAGCGGCTGACGACCTACTACGCCGACTCCATGATGACCGGGCCGATGAAGTGGTTCTGCCGCAAGAGCGGCAAAAGCAAGTTCACCCTGAAGGACATTCAGGGCATGAAGGACACCGCCG
>CAKUKL010000408.1 GCA_934662925.1 uncultured Oscillospiraceae bacterium
GCCATGGTGGGCGACGGCATCAACGACGCCCCCGCCCTCGTCCGGGCGGACGTGGGCCTTGCCATCGGCGCGGGCACCGACGTGGCCATCGAGTCCGCCGACATCGTCCTGATGAAGAGCGACCTTGTGGACGCCGTCACCGCCGTGGAGCTGTCCCGGGCCACCATACGCAACGTCAAGCAGAACCTGTTCTGGGCGTTCTTCTACAACATCATCTGCATCCCGCTGGCCGCCGGCGTGTTCTATCCCATTTTCCACCTCCAGCTCTCCCCCATGTTCGCCGCCGCGGCCATGAGCCTGTCCTCCGTGTGCGTGGTGACCAACGCCCTGCGCCTGCGGTTCTTCAAGCCCAGCATTCAGGAGGCGGCCCCCGCCGCCAGGTCCGGACCCGTCAACCCTGAGAACGGCTCCGCCGTTCCGGAACTGAAAGGAGATACAAAGCCCATGGAAAAGAAAGTTATGATCGAAGGCATGATGTGCCAGCACTGCGTGGCCCACGTGACCAAGGCCCTCAACGCCCTGCCCGGCGTCACCGCCGTGGTGGATCTGGACTCCAAGTCCGCCGTCGTCACCGGCGACGTGTCCGACGACGCCATCCGCGCCGCCGTGGAGGAGGCCGGGTACGAGGTCACCGGCATCCAGTAAGCAAAAGTCTACAGCACCACAAAGGGCCTGTTCTATCAGCATCTGTAAGAAAAAACGTCCCCGCTGTCTGAGACAGCGGGGACGTTTTTTCGTTTAGTCCAGCGCCAGCGACGCGGCCAGCAGCTTTTTCGTATAATCATCCTGCGGATGGTCGTACACCGTGTCCACATCGCCCTGTTCCACGATCTCGCCGTGGTACATGACGCACACCCGGTCGCACAGCTGGTACACCACCGCCAGATCGTGGGAGATGAACAGGTAGGACAGGCCGAATTTCTCCCGCAGGTCGGCCAACAATTGCAGGATCTGCGCCTGTAAGGTCACGTCCAGCGCAGACACCGGCTCGTCCAGCACGATGAGCTTGCTGCCCTGAATGAGGGCGGAGGCGATGGACACCCGCTGCCGCTGCCCGCCAGACAGCTGGGAGGGCCTGCGGTCATAGTGCTCCTCGGAAAGGCCCACCTGCCCCAGCATCTCGTCCACCCGGCGGCGGCGCTCCGCCTTGTCCCGGATACCCATGACCCGGAGGGGTTCTTCCAGGATCCAGCCCACGGTCTTCGCCGGATTCAGGGAGCTGTACGGGTCCTGAAACACCATCTGGGGCCGGGTGGTGTTCAGCTCCACCGTGCCGGCGGTGTCCTTCACGAAGCCCAGCACCACTTTGGCCAGCGTGGTCTTGCCGGAGCCGGACTCGCCCACGATGCCCAGCGCCTCCCCCTCGCCGAGGGTGAGGGAGACGTCCCGAAGCACCTGACGGCGGCTCTTGCCCTTGCCGTACCAGCTGTTCAGGTGGTCGATCCTCAAAATCTGGCCGTCAGCCATTGCCGCCGCCCCCTTTCAGCTTCCGCCGGGTGGGACGGGAGGCGATGAGCTTTTTCGTGTACTCCTGCTGGGGGTGGTAAAAGACCTGCTCCACGTCCCCCTGCTCCACGATGCGGCCGTGCTGCATGACCACCACGCGGCGGCACAGGGCCTTGATCACGCCGAGGTCGTGGGAGATGAACAGGATGGCGGTGCCCTCCTTACGGTTGATCTCCTTGAGCG
>CAKUKL010000409.1 GCA_934662925.1 uncultured Oscillospiraceae bacterium
CACCAGGGCCGAGCTGGATCTGGTGGAGCGCAAGTGCAACGAGCTGGGCGTCAACGTGGCCCTGTCCGAAGTGTGGGCCAAGGGCGGCGAGGGCGGCAAGGCCCTGGCCGAGGAGGTCGTCCGCCTGTGCGAGCAGCCCAACGACTTCCACTACGCCTACGAAGCGGACACCACCATTCAGGAGAAGCTCAACGCCATCTGCACCAAGGTCTACCACGCCGACGGCGTGCAGCTGGTGGGCAACGCCGTCAAGCAGGCAAAGCAGCTCACCGAACTGGGCTTCGGCGATCTGCCCATCTGCATGGCCAAGACCCAGTATTCCTTCTCCGACGACGCCGCCCTGCCGGGCGCGCCCCGGGGCTTCACCATCAACGTCCGCAACCTGAAGGTGTCCGCGGGCGCGGGCTTCATCGTGGCCCTCACCGGCGACATCATGACCATGCCCGGCCTGCCCAAGGTCCCCGCCGCCGAGAAGATCGACGTGGACGAGAACGGCGTCATCTCCGGCCTGTTCTGAGGACGGAATTATGGATTACACCCCAAAATCCTGCCGCGAATTTGTCAACGCGCTGGCCTCCGCCGCCCCCGGCGGGGGCGGGGCGGCCGCGCTGATCGGCGCGCTGGGCACCGCGCTGGGCAACATGGTGGGCGCCCTCACCGTGGGCAAGAAAAAGTACGCCGACGTGGAGGACGAGATCCGCGCCCTCATGGCCCGCTGCGGCGCACTTCAGGGCCAGCTCCTCGATCAGGTGCCTGCCGACGCGGAAGTCTTTCTCCCGCTGGCCCGGGCCTACGGCATCCCCAAGGACGCCCCCGGCCGGGACGAGACGCTGGAGGAGGCCACCATCAACGCCTGCGCCGTGCCCGTGCGCATCATGGAGCTGTGCTGCGAGAGCCTTGACGTCATCGCCGTCATGGCGGAAAAGGGCTCCCGGCTGGCGGTATCCGATGCGGGCTGCGCCGCCGTCACCGTGAAGGCCGCCCTTCAGGCCGCGTCCCTCAACGTGTTCATCAACACGAAGGCCCTGAAAAACCGGGCGCTGGCGGAAGAGCTCAACGCCCGCTGCCTTGACATGCTGGACCGGTACTGCACCCGGGCGGACGGCATCTTCGACGCCGTAAAGTCCGGATTCTTTCAGTGAGGTGAGCCTATGGCCAAGTTACTGCTGGGAAAAGAAGTCACCGCCGCCATGAACGGGCGGCTCCAGACCCGGGCCGCGGCCCTGCGGGAGCGGGGCGTGACGCCCACGCTGGCCATCGTCCGCTGCGGCGAGGACCCCTCCGACCTGTCCTATGAAAAGGGCGCGGAGAGCCGGGCCGCCCTCATCGGCGTGGCGGTGAAAAAGTTTCTCCTGCCCCGGGATACCACGAAGGAGGCGCTGCTGGACGTCATCGACGCCGTCAACGCCGACAGCTCCATCCACGGCTGTCTCATGTTCCGGCCCCTGCCGAAGCATCTGAAGGCCGATCAGGACGAGATCTGCAACCGGCTGGCCCCGGAAAAGGACGTGGACTGCATGACCGACCTGTCCAACGCCGGGGTGTTCGAGGGGAAAAAGCTGGGCTTCGCCCCCTGCACCCCTCAGGCCTGCATGGAAATTCTGGCGCACTACGGCATCGACTGCAAGGGAAAGACCGCCGTGGTCATCGGCCGCAGTCTGGTGGTGGGCAAGCCCGCCGCCATGAT
>CAKUKL010000410.1 GCA_934662925.1 uncultured Oscillospiraceae bacterium
GGGCTGGGTGACGGTGAGGGCCACGCCCAGAGGCAGGCCCAGGAGATAGGCAAACAGGGTAGAGACAAGGACCATCACCAGGGTGTCCCGGGTGCCGGTCAGCAGGATGTCGCCGTAGTCGGCAAAGAACTCGGAAATGGTGTTAAGCATGATACTCGACCTCCTCAGCGGTGACATTGTGCTGGGAACGGATATAGCTCAGGGCCTTGGCGGCCTCGTTGGGATCGTCCGGCAGGCCCAGCAGCATGGTGCCGAAGGCCTTGCCGTCGATGTTCCGGGTGTCGGCGCCCAGAATGTTCACCTTCACGCCGCAGTCGATGGCCAGCGACGCGATGAGCGGCTCGTAGGAGGAGCCGCCGTTGAAGGCGATGCGGATGACGTTGGCGGCGGGGAGCTGGTCGATGATGACCCCGTCGGGGTAGACCAGACGGCGGCCCGCCTCGGTCTGGGGGTTGGAGAAGATGTCCTCCACCGTGCCCGTCTCCTGAAGGACGCCGTGGTCCAGAATGGCCACCTTGGTGCAGATCTCCTCCACCACGGCCATCTCGTGAGTGATGACCACCACCGTGATACCCAGCCGCCGGTTGATATCCTTGATGAGCCGGAGGATGTCCCGGGTGGTCTTGGGGTCGAGGGCGGAGGTGGCCTCGTCGCACAGCAGGATCTTGGGGTCGGAGGCCAGCGCCCGGGCGATGGCGATGCGCTGCTTCTGGCCGCCGGACAACTGGGCGGGGTAGGCATCCGCCTTGTCGGGCAGGCCCACGATATCCAGCAGCTCCAGCGCCTTTTTGCGGGCGTCGGCAGCCTTCACCCCGGCGATCTCCATGGGGAAACAGATATTCTTCAGACAGGTGCGCTGCATGAGCAGGTTGAACTGCTGGAAGATCATGCTGATGGACCGGCGCTGCACCATGAGCTCCTTTTCCGTCATGGCGCACAGGTCCCGGCCGTCGATGACCACCTGACCCTCGGTGGGCCGCTCCAGAAGGTTGATGCACCGCACGAGGGTGGACTTGCCCGCGCCGCTCATGCCCACGATGCCGAACACGTCGCCGTCCTCCACGGTGATGTTCACGTCGGTCAGCGCCTTGAGTTCGCCGTCGGCGGTGGGAAACACCTTGGAAATGTGTTTTAATTCGATCATTCGGATCACTTCCCTGAAAAAACGTTCCGGTTTTACTTCAATAAATTGAATTGTATGCTAAAAAATCCGGGGTGTCAAGGGAACGGGTTGACTTTCCCGCCGCCGGGCCTTAGAATATTAAGGTTCATTTGCAGCGGAATTTGCATGATTTCACGATACAGGGTGAGGATATGAGCGAGCTTTGTTATTTTGATTACGCGGCCACCACGCCGGTGCGGCCCGAGGCGGCCCAGGCCATGATAGAGGCCATGGGCCAGTTCGGCAACCCCTCCTCCCGCTACCCGTGGGGGCGGCAGGCGGCGGAGCGCGTCAAGGGATACCGGGAGACGGTGGCCCGGGCGCTGGGCTGCGCCCCGGGGGAGGTGTACTTCACCTCCTGCGGCACGGAGAGCGACAACTGGGCCATCCGGAAAGGCGTGGAACTCAACCGCCGGAAGGGAAAGCATATCGTCACCACCGCCATCGAGCACGCCGCCGTGCTGGAGACCTGCAAGGAGCTGGAGGGGCAGGGCTACGA
>CAKUKL010000411.1 GCA_934662925.1 uncultured Oscillospiraceae bacterium
TGCTGCTGGAGCGCTACGGCCAGATCTTCGGTGAGGTGGAGGCCCCCACCTCCGACGATCCCGCCGAAAACGAGCTGCGCCGCCACCGCATCGGCTTTTACGAGCGGAACGGCTTCCGGGTGCTGGACTACGAATGTGCCCTGTTCGGCGTCCATTTCAAGTGCATGTATCAGGGGCCGGAGACGGACGACCGTAAAGTATTGGAGCTTCACAGGAGCGTGTACGCCGACTACTTCTCCCCCGCCCACATGGAGCGGTTCATCCAGCTCCCGCTGAAGCCCGGCGAGGCCATCCATCCCTCTCCCGCGTGGGTGGAGGAAGACGAGGAGGAAGTTTTCCCGTAAATATTGCGGGTCCCCGTATTTTATTAAACTCCTCGGGCGGAATACATCCGCCCTTGCAGAAATTCTCCGCTTCGCTCCGAATTTACGCGCCGCCCGGCGCGGCGCACTGTCGTGCGCTGGCGGCGGCTCCCACCTATTTCAATCAGGAAGTGTATTGTATGAACATCCTCGCTTTTGAGTCCTCCTGCGATGAAACTGCCGCCGCGGTGGTGCGGGACGGGCGCACCGTCCTGTCCTCCGTCATCGCGTCCTCCGCCGATATGCACGCCATTTACGGCGGCGTGGTGCCCGAGATCGCCTCCCGCAAGCACGTGGAGGCCATTTCCGGGCTGGCGGACGAGGCCCTGCGCCAGTCCGGGCTCACCCGGAAGGACATTGACGCCGTGGCCGTCACCTACGCCCCCGGCCTGATCGGCGCGCTGCTGGTGGGCGTATCCTTCGCCAAATCCGTGGCCTACGGGCTGGGCATGCCCCTCATCCCCGTCCACCACGTCCGGGGACACATCGCCGCAAACTACATCGCCCACGCCGATCTGGAGCCGCCCTTCCTGTGCCTGTGCGTCTCCGGCGGCACCACCGCGCTGGTAAACGTCAAGGACTACACCCATTTTGAGGTCATGGGCAGCACCCGGGACGACGCCGCGGGCGAGTGCTTCGACAAGACCGCCCGGGTACTGGGTCTGGGCTACCCCGGCGGCGGGCCCATGGACAAAATGGCTCAGGGCGGCAACGATAAGGCCTACACCTTCCCCAAGGCCCACGTGGCCGACCACCCGCTGGATATGTCCTTCTCCGGCCTGAAGACCGCCGTCCTCAACACCATCCACAACGCCCAGCAGAAGGGCGAGGAGCTGGACCTTCATGATCTGGCGGCCTCCTTCGCCGCCGCGGTGTCCGACTCGCTGGTGCCCCGCACCATGGACGCCAACGCCATGCTGGGCTACAACAAGATCGCCGTGGCCGGCGGCGTGGCGGCCAACAGCCGCATCCGGGCCGATCTCACCGCCGCCTGTGAAAAGGCCGGAGCCAAGCTGTGGCTGCCGCCCCTCTCCCTCTGCGGCGACAACGCCGCCATGATCGGATGTCAGGGGTACTATGAATACCTCGCCGGAAACACCGCCGGACTCGACCTCAACGCCCACGCCGTCATGGATATCTCCAAGGGCTGACAGACGATCATGGCGAGACGGGGACCCCATGCGGCCTGACGCATGGGGAGAGGAGCCGCAAGGGAGCGGAGCTCGGCCCGGACGCAGCCCGGGACAAGCGGTGCGGACTTTGCGGCGACGAGATCGGATGTCAGGGGTACTA
>CAKUKL010000412.1 GCA_934662925.1 uncultured Oscillospiraceae bacterium
CCCCATGGCTTCCCGGGAAATACCGGCCAGATCCGCCGCGCGGCCGCCGTAGATCTCCCGCTCCACCGGGCTGCTCAGGGCGGCGATGACCCCCGCCGCTTCCTGCAAGTAGGCCGCCCGGTCCTCGTCCTGGGTCAGGTCGTATTTGCCCTGCACCACGCCCAGCCGGTATTCCACCGAGTTGGCACTTTTGTTCATCAGGGTCTCAAAGGCCTCGCCGCCGTAGTTTTTGATGAAATCGTCGGCGTCCTGCTTCACCAGCTGGCCGTCCTCCGTCCGCCGCCGGGGCAGCTGGAGGACCTTGACCGCGATGTCGGAATTTTTCAGCAGGCCGATGGCCCGCTGAGTGGCGTCCACGCCGGCGTTGTCATTGTCGTAGCACAGCACCAACTCCTTGGTGTACCGCCCCAGAATGTGGACGTGCTCCTCCGTCAGGGCGGTGCCCATGGTGGCCACCGCATTGTCAAAGCCCGCCTGATGGAGGGTGATGACGTCAATGTTGCCCTCCACCAGAATGAAGTTGGGCCGCTTGGTATTTTTCGCGTAGTTCAGTCCGTAGAGAATGGACCGCTTTTTGAAGATCGCCGTCTCCGGCGTGTTCAGGTATTTCGGCGTGGAGTCGTCCATGACCCGGCTGGTGAAGCCGATGACGTCTCCCCGCACGTCGATGACCGGCAGCATGAGCCGGTTGCGGTATTTGTCGTAAATGCCGCCGTTCTTCCCGGCCACCGCAAGGCCCGCCTCGATGAGGTCGGCCTTGTCATAGCCCTTTTCCGCCATGGCCCGGATGAGGGTGTCCCATGCGTCCGGCGCGGCGCCAAGGCCGAACCGGGCGGAAAACCGCGGGCTGATGCGCCGCTTCCGGCTGATGTAATCCGCCACCTGCGCCCCACGGGGGTCGTCCAGCATGGCACGGTAAAACCGGGCGGCTTCCTTATTCAGCTCGAGGATCCTCCGGCGGCGCTCCCGCCACTGCCCATCCCCCGGGCTGTCGTCCGGGACGTCCATCCCCTCCTGCGCGGCCAGCTTGCGCACCGCGTCGGGAAAGGAGAGGTTCTCGATCTCCATGAGGAACCGGATGGGGCCGCCGCCCTTGCCGCAGCCGAAGCAGTGGAATATCTGCTTCTCCTCATTGACGGAAAAGGACGGGGTCTTTTCGTGGTGAAAGGGGCACAGGCCCCAGTAGTTGGCGCCCTTTTTGTTCAGCGGCACATAAGCGGACACCACGTCCACGATATTGGCCCGGCTGTTCAACTCGTCCAGAAAACGCTCCGGTATGGACATGACGTCACCTCCTGATGATAGCCAGATCCGGAATTTTTTATGACATTCAGGCAAGCGGCACCGGCTGGAACCGCTCCCCCAGCTCCGCCGCGGCGAAGGTCCCGGCGGACAGCTCCGTCATCCGGGCGGCAAAGGCCGCCGCGTTCCCCTCGGGCAGAAGGGCGTGGACCGTGACGGCGGCGGCGTACTCGATCTCGCCCACCGCGCCGTCCAGCGCTGTGCACTCCAGCTTTACCCGCTCGAGGTAGCTGTAGGGGCAGTCCACCGCAAGCTCCACCCAGCGGCGGACCACGGAAATGCCCGCCGCGTCCAGCGCGTCCTTGGCGCTCTGGGTATAGGCCCGGACAAGGCCCCCGGCCCCCAGCAGGAT
>CAKUKL010000413.1 GCA_934662925.1 uncultured Oscillospiraceae bacterium
ACGCCGAAGCGATGCTGTTCATCGGTGATCACCAGACCCAGGCGCGCATACTGCACGTCCGCCGTCAGCAGGGCGTGTGTACCGATGCACAGTGTGATATCCCCGCTTTGCAGGCCGGCCAGAATGGCGCGGCGTTCCCTGACGGGGGTGGAGCCGGTGAGCAGAGCGCACGGCAGGCCGAAGCGGGCGAACAGCGGGGCCAGATTTTCGTAATGCTGGCGGGCCAGTATTTCCGTGGGGGCCATCAGGGCCGACTGCCAGCCGCTTTGGGCGGCGAACCACACACAGGCGGCGGCCACCATGGTCTTGCCGCTGCCCACATCGCCCTGGCACAGGCGGTTCATGGGCCGGCCGGAGGTCATATCGCCTACGGCGTCCGCGATAGCCTGCCGCTGGGCGGCGGTGAGGGCAAAGGGCAGGGCGGCATAGAAGGGCGCCATGTCCGCCGCTTGACAGGGCAGGCCGGCCACCGTCTCCCGCCGCTGCCGCAGCAGAGACAGACCGCAGCTCAGAAGGAACAGCTCCTCAAATACCAGACGCCGCCGCGCGGTATCCAGCGCCTCCTCCGAGGCGGGGAAGTGGATGTTCTCGTAGGCAAACCCGGCATAGCACAGATGGTGCGCCTGCCGGATCCCGTCCGGCAGCACATCTTCCGGCAGGTCGCGGCACTGGTCCAGCCCCTGGCGTACGGCCTTGGCCACCATAGTCTGTGTCAGCCCCGCCGTCAGGGGATAAATGGGCATGATGCGGCCGGTGAGCAGCTGCTTCCCCTCCGTCTCCAGCAGGGGATTGACCATGCGGCGGCGCACACCGCCGCCCTCGACCTTTCCATAGAAGATGTATGTCTCTCCCGGATGCAGGGCGTTTTTGCGGTATTCCTGGTGGAAGAAGGATACATCCAGCACGCCGCCCTCGTCCACAGCCCGTACCTGCACCAGCGTCTGACCACCGCGGATACGGGCGGTAGTGGGGGGCTGGGCGATCATGGCCTTGCAGCAGGCGTACTCCCCCTCCGGCAGGTCCCGGATAGGGTAGAGCTGCGAACGGTCTTCCCATCGGCGGGGATAGTAGGCGATCAGGTCGCCCAGGGTGAAAACGCCCAGCTTTTCAAAGGCCTTGGCCCGGGCCTCGCCCACGCCTTTGATATAGCGGATATCGGTATTGAGATCGGCCATGGGTGCCCCTCCTTTGCGGTTTTGTACATTGTACCACAGCCGCACGGCAAAGACAAACGAAAAACCGGGGCGGCAGCGCCGTCCCGGTTTTGTATCTCATTCGTGCTCGGCCAGATAGCGGGCCACATACACGCCGCTGGCGCTGGCGTGGGACAGGGAGTGGGTGACGCCGCTGCCGTCGCCGATGACGAACAGGCCCTTGTGCGGCGTCTCCAGATTTCTATCCAGTGCCACCTCCATGTTGTAGAACTTCACCTCCACGCCGTAGAGCAGCGTGTCGTCGCTGGCGGTGCCGGGGGCGATCTTGTCCAGGGCGTAGAGCATTTCGATGATGCCGTCCAGGATGCGCTTGGGCATCACCAGGCTCAAATCGCCGGGTGTGGCGGCCAGCGTGGGGGTCATGAAGCCCTTTTCGATGCGCTTGGGGGTGCTGCGCTGGCCGCGGATCAGGTCGCCGAACCG
>CAKUKL010000414.1 GCA_934662925.1 uncultured Oscillospiraceae bacterium
ATCCGTTTTCTGCCGCGACATGCGCGTGGCAGAAAACACTTCTCGCCCCGCAAACGTGCGGAATGACCGCTGCCGGCGGCCATTCCGTGCGCTGCGGCGGGGCGTAGCTCTTTCGCCGGAAAAGGCTTTGCCTTTTTCGGCGAGTTTTTCACAGATTGTCCAGAAACAGCCGGACGGCGGGATTGGGGTTCGCGGTATGCCATGCGATGCAGAATTCCACCTCAGGCAGGCCGTCGATCTCCCGGGCCACCAGGTTGGGGTGCCAGCAGGCGGTGTGCTGCTCGTTGAGGGCCATCATGCCCAGCCCGGCCTCCAGCGCGAACAGCTGGGCGTTGAGGTTGGGATAGGTCTGCACCTTCGGTTCGAAGCCCGCCCGGATGCAGGCAGCCTCCAGGCTCTGGGATACGTAGCGGCATTCCCCGCTCTCCAGTTCCAGCAGCGGCGTGTCCCGCAGATCGATGAGCCGCAGGTTTTCCTTAAAGGCCAATGGGTGCTCCCGGGGCAGGATGATGCGGTTTTTCAGCGTTTGCAGCCGGATAAATTCCAGATCCTCCACCTGCTCGATCTCCTCCGTGATGGTCACGCCCAGATCCAGCTTACCGCTGAGCAGCTGCTCCTCGATCTCCCGGAAGGAGCCGCGGGTGAGCTGCACCTGAAGATCCGGATAAGCCCGCCGCAGATAGAGGGACACGTCCCGCAGATGGCTGTCAAAATGCTGTCCGTCCAGAATGGCAATGTTCAGCTGTCCCGCTGCACCGGAGCTGAGGCGCTCGGCCTCGGCCTTCAGTTCGTCCATTTTGTCCCCGATCTCCAGAAAGCCGTCGTACATGAGCTGGCCCACCGGCGTGAGCCGCAGACCCTTCCACCCCCGGACGAACAGCGCGTGGCCCAGCTCCTTTTCCAGCGAGGAGATGTGCCGGCCGAAGGTGGGGGGCGTCATGAACAGCTTTTCCGCCGCTTCGGAGAAACTGGCGCTCCGGGCCGCCGTGATAAAGCATTTGATCTGCGTTTCGTTCATGTTTACCGCCCCGATTCCAAAATCCGTTTTTTCTATTATACCACCCCGGTCAAGAGGGGATTTTCAGGAAAATCAACTATATACAAGCCGGTGCCGGCGGGGTATAATGACTGCGCAATAGTGGGGAAAGGACGTGAGCACAGGTGAAACACGGGAAAAAGCGCCGGGGGCAGATGTCCGACTCCGTCCCGGTAATGCTGCTGCTCACCCTGTCCGGCGGTCTGCAGGACGCCTATTCCTATGGCGTCCGGGGCAAGGTGTTCGCCAACGCCCAGACGGGCAACATCGTACTGTTCAGCGAGCACCTGTTCAGCGGGGAATTCTCCGACTGCCTGCGCTATTTTGTCCCGGTGCTGTTTTTCGCGCTGGGCGTGGCCGCGGCGGAGCAGCTCCGGGCCCGGTGCGGCCGGTACCGGCGCATCCACTGGCGGCAGCTGGTGGCGGGGGCGGAAATGCTCCTGCTGTTTGCAGTGGGGTTTATGCCGGAGGGGCTGAACTGGCTGGCCAACGCCCTGACGTCCTTCTCCTGCGCCATGCAGGTGCAGGCGTTCCGCAAGGTGAACGGCAGTTTTTACGCCAGCACCATGTGCATCGGCAATCTCCGC
>CAKUKL010000415.1 GCA_934662925.1 uncultured Oscillospiraceae bacterium
AGCACATCCGCCATGGCAGCGTGGTGACGCCGCCGTAGGCCTCGATGTTCACAAAGTTGCCCCAGCGGCCCACCAGCTGCCCGATGAGCAGGCCGAAGCAGCCGATGTCCGTATAGTTCCAGAAGTTCTGCTTACGCACCTTACAGTACACCGCCACCGTGGCCACCGCCGCAATGACGCCGCCGTAAATGGCAAGGCCGCCGTCCCAGATGGCCACGGCCTCCCCCCAGTTAAAGGAGCCATCGGCATTGGTATACAGGGACAGGTAGAAGATCACATAATAGGCCCGGGCGCCGATGATGGCCAGCGGCACGGCAAAAAACAGCATGTCGATCAGCTTTTCCTGATCCACGCCGAACCGGGGCGCCCGCCAGTAGCCGTAGGCCACCGCCAGCAGGAAGCCGCAGGCGATGATGATCCCGTACCAGTGGATGGGCCAGCCGAACACGCGGAACGCGATGGGGTTCAGCTCAAATTCCAGCCCCAGCCCGGGAAAGGTCAAAATATTCGTCATGGTCATTCCTCTTTTTTCTCTCGGTTACTCCTTGGGACGGATGACGGCGATGGCCGCCCGCTCCCGGGTACACCACGCCCGGAGCAGCGCTTCGCCGTCCTCCCGCTCGATGCTCTGGTACACCTCGGGGAAACGGAAGTAGTCCTCCCCGTCGAAGTGGCTCATGGCCATCTCCACGCAGGTGTCCTCCAGACTGTTGAGCCGCCGGACGGTGCCGCCGTAGGCGGCCTTCTTCTGCCGCTCCCACAGGGCGGGGTCGATGCCCTCCCGGGCCGCCCGCTCCGCCGCGGCCAGCACCCGCTCCAGCACTGCGTCCGGGTCCCGGCTCTCGCCGCCCACGGTGAGGAAGGCGCAGCCCGGCGCGGCCTCGTAGCCGCTGTCAAAGGTGTTGTTGATCAGGCCCTCTTCGTAGAGCTCCGTATAGAGGGGGGCCGACGCGCTGAACAGCACGTCGCACACCAGCTCGGCCACCAGCTCCTGCCGCATGCTGTCGCCGGGCTTCGCCCCCTCGCCCTTGAAGCCGATGAGGAACTGGGGCGCGGACACCTCCATCACCCGTTCCAGCCGGGGCGTCGCCGCGTTCTCCGGCTCCTTTTCGCCGTAATCCGTCTCCGCCGGGGCGGTTCTACCCATGGTCAGCACCTTCCGGGCCACCCGGGACACCTCCTCCGGATCCACGTTTCCGGCTGCGCACAGCACCATGTTCCCCGGGTGGTAGAACGCCTCGTGACACTGGTAGAGCGTATCCGCCGTGATGGATGCGATGGACGCCTCCGTGCCGATGACCTTCTGCCGGATGGGATGATGGGCGTACAAAGCCTCCAGCAGCATATAGTAGATGGCGGCGTCGGGGTTGTCCTCGCCCATGCGCAGCTCCTGAAGGATGATGCCCTGCTCCTTGTCCACGCTCTCCTGCGTAAAATAGGGCACGGAGACGAAGGACAGCAGCATTTCGAGGTTTTCCTCAAACCGCCGGGTGCTCTCAAAATAATAGCCGGTGATGTCCGACGAGGTGAAGGCGTTGTTGTCCGCCCCGTTGACCGCCATGATCTGAAGGGCATTGCCGTCCTCGGTGTCGAACATTTTGTGCTCCAGAAAATGGGCCACG
>CAKUKL010000416.1 GCA_934662925.1 uncultured Oscillospiraceae bacterium
GCGTGGGAGGGGTCCACGATGATGGGCAGGTGGCTCATCCGGCGGATGGCGGGGATGGCGGACAGGTCCAGCGTGTTGCGGGTGTAGCTCTCGAAGGTGCGCACGCCGCGCTCGCAGAGAATGACGTTTTCATTTCCGGCGGACATGATGTACTCGGCGGACATGATCCACTCCTCATAGGTGTTGGCAAGGCCACGCTTGAGCAGGATGGGCTTGCTCATCTTGCCCACCTCCTTGAGCAGGTCGAAGTTCTGCATGTTCCGGGCGCCGATCTGCACCAGATCCACCTTTTCCTCGAACAGCTCGCAGTACTTCGGGCTCATCAGCTCGGTGACGATGGGCAGGCCGGTGGCTTCCTTCGCGCGGAGCAGCAGCTCAAGGCCGTCGGCGCCCATGCCCTGGAAGGAGTAGGGAGAGGTGCGGGGCTTGAACGCGCCGCCCCGCATGAGGGCCGCGCCGGAGGCCTTCACGTCCCGCGCCACCTCCACGATCTGCGCCTCGCTCTCCACGGAGCAGGGGCCGGCGATGACGGTGAAGCGGCCGTTGCCCACGGGCACGCCGCACACGTCCACCACGGTGTCCTCCGGGTGGAACTTGCGGTTGGCCTTCTTGTACGGCTCCTGCACCCGCATGACCCGCTCCACGTCGTCGTTCATGGACAGCTTGTCGATGTCGATATGAGTGGTGTCGCCCACAAGGCCAAGGATGGAGCAGCCGACGCCGTTGGTGATGCCGACCTTGACGCCGTGATCGTGCTCCAGCTGGCCCACGAGGGACTGGATGCGCTCCTGCTTCGTGCCGGGCTTCATAATAATGACCATAATAATTCAAACTCCTTTTTCAAAAGAAAAAGCCCATGGTACGCGAAAACGCGAACCATGAGCTTCCTAAAATAAACCGTTCAGGTCACCCCAAGGGGGCAGGCTCACTCTCCACGCTCCGCGTTTTTCTCCATGCCAAAATAGCCGGACACGGTAAATCGAGTCCAGCTGAAGGTAAACATGAAGCTGTGGGCGTTGAAAGAAGTCATAAAACGGAACCTCATTATTTGAGATGGTGACATTATATAGCGGGAAACGGGGAATTGCAAGCCATTTTTTCAACAAACGAAAGGGCTCCGGAAGAAATATCCTTGCACCGGTTGACAACAGGGAAAGATGAGGATACCATAGGGGCGCGACAGAGCAGATATGCTTTTATATGTAAGGAGGCTTCTTATATTATGATGAATAAAAAATGGATCGCCGTCTTTCAGGAGGGCGACGAGCCCTGGGGCGAGGAGATCCGCATCGCCATCGAGGGCACGGAGATCGGCTTTGTGGGCGTGGCGGAAAACGGCGACGACCTCGACCTCATCCCCGCCGATACCGAAGAGGAGGCCCGGGAGGACATCGAGTACGCCTTTGCCGGGTACGACACCTTCCGCTGGCTGGAGGAGGACTGACCATGGCCCGCACCGCGGAGCTGCTGGCAGTGGGCACCGAGCTGCTGCTGGGCAACATCCTCAACTCCGACGCCCGTGACCTCAGCCGCCTGCTGGCGGCTATGGGCATCAATGTCCACTACCACTCGGTGGTGGGGGACAACCCCGGGCGGCTGAAGGCGGCGGTGGAGCTGGCGA
>CAKUKL010000417.1 GCA_934662925.1 uncultured Oscillospiraceae bacterium
GGACATCGGCGGCACCCTCATCGGGATGCACCTGCGGGACGTGGCGGTGCCCGTCCGGCTGAGCCTTGACCACATCGGGAACGCCATCCTGCTGTGCGCCCGCACCCGCCCGAAGCTCATCGGCGGCAGCCGGGCCGTTTACGAGGAACAATAAAATGACCGGGGCCGGGAGCATTATGCTCCCGGCCCCAATCATTTTTTGATCTTACCACACCAGCGTGGCGAAATAGTCGTCCGGCGTCTCCGCCCGGCGCATCAGCTCCACGGAGCCGTCCTCCCGGAGGAGCAGCTCGGCGGAGCGCAGTCTGCCGTTGTAGTTGTAGCCCATGGAGAAACCGTGGGCGCCGGTGTCGTGGAGCACCAGAATGTCCCCCATGTCGATTTTGGGCAGCATCCGGTCGATGGCGAACTTGTCGTTGTTCTCGCACAGGGAGCCCACCACGTCGTACTTGTGATCGCAGGGGGCGTCCTCCTTGCCCAGCACGGTGATGTGGTGGTAAGCGCCGTACATGGCGGGGCGCATGAGATTGGCGGCGCAGGCGTCCACGCCGATATACTCCTTATAGATGTGCTTTTCATGGACGGCAGTGGTCACCAGATGGCCGTAGGGCGCCAGCAGGAACCGGCCCAGCTCGGTGAAAATGGCCACGTCGCCCATGCCCGCGGGGACGAGAATTTCCTCGTATGCCTTCCGCACACCGTCACCGATGACGGCGATGTCGTTAGCCCGCTGCTCCGGGCGGTAGGGGATGCCCACGCCGCCGGACAGGTTGATGAAGCCGATGTGGCAGCCCGTCTCCTCCGCCAGCTCCACTGCGGTTTTGAACAGGATGCGGGCCAGCGCGGGATAGTAGTCGTTGGAGATGGTATTGGAAGCCAGAAAGGCATGGAGACCGAAGTTTTTCGCCCCCAACGCCCGGAGCCGCCGGTAGGCTTCGGCGATCTGGGGCCGGGTCATGCCGTACTTGGCGTCCCCCGGCTTGTCCATGACCTGAAAGCCCTCCTCGCTCTCCCCCAGCGTGAACGTCCCGCCGGGATTGTAGCGGCAGGAGATGGTCTCGGGCACCCGGCCCAGCGTCTTGTAGAGAAAATCCACATGGGTCAGGTCGTCCAGATTGATGGTGGCCCCCAGCCGGTCGGCCAGCAGGAATTCCTCCGCCGGGGTCTCGTTGGAGGAAAACATGATCTCGCTGCCGGAAAAGCCGCAGCGCTCGGACATCATCAGCTCCGTCAGCGATGAGCAATCGGTGCCGCAGCCCTCCTCCCGGAGGATCTTCAGGATACCGGGGGTTGGGGTGGCCTTGACGGCGAAGTATTCCTTATAGCCCGGGTTCCACGCGAAGGCCGCTTTCAGCGCCCGGACGTTTTCCCGGATGCCCTTCTCATCGTAGATGTGGAAGGGCGTGGGGTAGGTCTTGATGATCTCCCGGGCCTGCGCCTCGGTGAGGAACGGTTTTTTCATGGCTTCAAACTCCTTTTGCTGGCTCTGTTCAGGGAAAATAGGTCACGGCAATGCGCCGTACCCGCGGCGATACCGGCAAGGCCCACGGCGCTTACAGCAGCACCACGCCCGCTTCCCGGCAGGCTTCCAGCGTCTCCGGGTCCCACACGCTGGCC
>CAKUKL010000418.1 GCA_934662925.1 uncultured Oscillospiraceae bacterium
GGCGCGCTGACCCGCGGCGCCGGGCTGTACTATTTCGTAAAGGAAAAGAACGACCGGGAATCCCGCAGGATCTATGGGATCGCCGCTCTGATCGGCGGCGTGCTCTTCCTCGGCGCGCTGCTCCTGACGGTGCTCTCTGTCTGAGCGATATTTCCCCGCGACCGGAGCCGCCCGGCGGGAACTGGCCGATTTTATGCGTTCTGTACTGGACTGACTCCGTTTTTTCCTGTATACTGGAGGACAGGCCGCCATATGGGCGGCCTGTCCTTCTATTCTTGTTCTGGAGTGATCTGATATGCCTATCGGCGTCATCGCGGACGCGCTGGCCGTCATTCTGGGCGGAGCCCTCGGCGCGGGGCTCGGCCACCGGATCAGCGGGCCGTTCAAAGAAAAACTGAACCTGATCTTCGCCATCTGCTCCATGGGGATGGGCGTAAGCACCATCGTCCTCATGGAAAACCTGCCCGCCGTGGTGCTGGCCATCATTCTGGGCGGCATCGCCGGGCTGGCCCTGCATCTGGAGGAGAAGATCAACGCCGGAGCCGCGCGGCTGGGCCGTCTGTTCCCCGGCGGCGGAACTCAGAGCGGCGGCGACGCGGGCTCGCTGCTGACCGTGGTGGTGCTGTTCTGCGCCAGCGGCACCGGTATCTACGGCTCCATCCTCGCCGGGGCCTCCGGCGACCACAGCGTCCTGCTGGCCAAGGCCATTCTCGACCTTTTCACCGCCGCCATCTTCGCCTGCGCGCTGGGGCGCATCGTGGCCCTCATCGCCCTCCCGCAGTTCTGTATTTTCCTGCTGCTCTACCTGCTGGCGGGCTGGATCATGCCGTATATCACCCCGGTCATGCTCAACGATTTCAAGGCCTGCGGCGGCCTGATCATGCTGGCCACCGGCCTGCGCATGTGCGGCATCCGCCCCTTCCCCATCGCCGACATGCTCCCGGCCATGGTGCTGGTCATGCCCTTCAGCGCCCTGTGGCTGCGCTTCATCGTCCCCCTGCTGTGATATGACGAACCCCCGGAGCGGGCTGAGATCCAGCCCGCCCGGGGGTGTTTTGCGTTCAAATATTGCCGACGGCTTCATTCCCTGACAGCGAGGCAGTAGTTGACATGCTCAAAGGCGCGCAGCTCCGCCCCGGCCCGGTCGATAACGTCCCGCTGGATCTCCTCCGGCGTCAGCAGCTCGTAGATCAGGAAGCCGTGCGCTTCCAGCAGCCGCTCCAGCTCTCCATAGGAAAAGGCAGACTTCATCGGCTCGCCGCCCGCCCGCGCCATCATGACGGTATTCTGCACCCGCCGTTCGGCGGCGGCAAAAAAGTTCTCGTCCGGATAGTCGAACACCAGCGTGCTGCCCTCCGCGCAGAGCCTTGACAGCCCGTCCAGCGTTTTGCCGATGGCCTCCGCCGTGAGGTAATAGGCCACGCCCAGCCATGAAACGAACGTTTTCGCGCCCCTGTCGAACCCATGGGCAGGCAGCCGCTCCGTCAGGTCGTCCTTCGTAAAATCCACAGGAACGAAGGTGAGGTTTTCCGGGACCGTCCACCCGGCCCGGGCGATGCGCTCCCTTTTGTCCGCCTGCGTCAGGGGATGAT
>CAKUKL010000419.1 GCA_934662925.1 uncultured Oscillospiraceae bacterium
GGACGGATCGCATCTGGCTGTCAGCTTGCTGCCTGTTTTGACCGTCAGATCATTCTGAATGCGCACCCCGTTCATCTGGCTGGTGGTATTCAGCTTCGCGCCGCCTTCGATGGAGACGCTTCCGTTGATGGTCATGGGATAGGAAGAGGTCTTGATGGTCAGCGAGCCGGTGCCGGTAAAGGTGATGGAACAGCCGCTGTCCGTCCGGATGCCGACGCTCATAGGATTGGTTGTGCTGGAGTCGCTGACTTTTATGTAGCGGGCGCTGGTGTCGATGAACTCGTTTTCACCGATCAGTTCCACCTTCAGATCCGGTATGCTGGAATGCAGGAAGATGGCATATGTAGCGCCCTCAAGGGTGACGATGCCAGATTGGAGATTTTTCCAATCGGCGGAATACTTGAAGTTGTTCAGCGTGAGGGTATGGGTACTGCCGTCGTAGGAATAGGTACCGGCACTGTCTACGAGCCTGTCATCAGCTTTTATGGGTCTGCTGAAGGTTCCCAGCGTGAGGGTTCCGCCGCCGTCGGCGGCCTGCGTTCCGGCGGTCAGCGCCGCGGGCAGGACCAGCAGGCACAGGGACAGGACGGCGAGGAAAGAGATGATCCGTTTTTTCATATCGCACCTCCGATGCGAAGTTTCGCGGCCCGCGGGCGGGCCGGCGGAGATCCCGGGTGGGATCGGTTTAGGGGCACTGCGCTGCTGTGGTCGCCATGGCGGCTTCAAAGGCTTCGTCCGCCTGACGGACCGTTCGGTCGATGATCTGCTCCGCGATGGGGGTGAGATCCATCCGGATCGTCTGCCGGATGACCGGCTCGTACCGCTCCGGCGGCACGTCGTACAGCTTGAAGCAGCAGGCGAGGTACTGCCGCAGCTTCCGCTCCATGGGGAACTGCTCCGAGCATGGCTCGGCCATGAAGCTCCGTGTGACGCCCGCCGACGCGAGCTCCAGCCCCCGGAGGTTCTGCTCCGAGGTGTCGGACAGGAAGCCGCCGAAGATGGCGGCCAGCTTGGGGAGCATGCTCTCGTAGATGAACCGGGACGTGCTGGGCAGGGTGTAGGCGGTGACGTACAGCTCCCGCAGGGGCTCGCTCAGCTCGGCCAGATGCATCTGCATGGCCGTTTCCGCCGCGTAGAGGAGGAGCGGGTCGGCGTCCGGGCCGATGAGCCGTTCCGCCGAGCGGAACTGCCCGACGAACATCTGCCGCACCAGCTCCAGCAGGACGCCCTCCTTGTTGCCGTAGTGGAAGAACGGTGAGCCGTTGGATACACCCAGCAGCTCCGCCACCATTTTGCTGGACGCCTTCGCGTAGCCCTTTTCGAGAAACACTTTGGCTGACGCGCTGAGGATCTTGCGCTTCATCAGAAGCCCCTTGGGCGAGGGACCGGGCCGCATAGTTTCACCTCCAGACATTTATTAGCAAATACTTTTATTTACGAATAAAAGTATACATGACGCGGGCCTTCCCGTCAAGCGGAAGTTGGCGGAAGAAGAAAAAATCCCCCCGGCAGGGCCGGGGGGACGGTGGTTCGTGAGATTTTACTTGATGGCAGTGTTCTCTTTCAGCATAATGTCGTGCGCGCCGCCC
>CAKUKL010000420.1 GCA_934662925.1 uncultured Oscillospiraceae bacterium
GCCACGGCGGACACCGCCGCGTCCAGCCCCACCACCCGGCGGTGAAGCTCCTCCTCCAGATGCAGCAGCCGCTGGGACTCGCCCTGCGTCACGGCGGTCACCGGGATGCCCGTCCACTGGGCCACCACGGCCGCCACATGGTCCGCCGTGAGGACGCCGCCCTCCTGCCCCGCCGTCCGGCGGCTGCGCTTGCGGTCCAGCTCCCGGCGGAAGTCCCGCTCGGCGTCCCGGAGCATGGCCGCCCGCTCGTATTCCTGCCGGGCCACGGCAAGTTCTTTTTCCCGGGCCGCCGTGTCCGCACGGCCCGCCAGCTCCCGGAGATTGGGGGGCAGCACCTCCCCCTCCAGCCGGAGCCGGGCGGCCCCCTCATCGATGAGGTCGATGGCCTTGTCCGGCAGAAACCGCTGGGGCAGATACCGCCGGGACAGGTCCACCGCGGCAGCGAGGGCCTCGTCGGAGATGGTCAGGCCGTGGTGCTGCTCGTACCGGCTGCGGATGCCCCGCAGGATCTCCATCGTCTGCTCCCGGGTGGGTTCTGGCACCGTCACCGGCTGGAACCGGCGCTCCAGCGCCGCGTCCTTTTCAATGTAGCGGCGGTATTCCTCCAGCGTGGTGGCCCCCACCACCTGAAGGTCTCCCCGGGACAGGGCAGGCTTCAGGATGTTGGCCGCGTCGATGGCCCCCTCGGCGGAGCCCGCACCGATGATGTTGTGCAGCTCGTCCAGAAAGAGGATGATGTTCCCCGCCCGGCGCACCTCGCCCACCATGGCGTTCACCCGCTCCTCAAACTCACCCCGGTACTTCGTGCCCGCCACCATGGCGGACAGGTCAAGGCTGAGCAGCCGCTTGTCCCGCAGAGGCTCCGGCACCGTCCCCGCCGCGATGCGCAGGGCCAGCGCCTCGGCCACCGCCGTCTTGCCCACCCCCGGCTCGCCGATGAGGGCGGGGTTGTTCTTCGTCCGGCGGGACAGGATCTGGATGACCCGGGCCACCTCCCGCTCCCGGCCCACCACCGGGTCCAGCCGCCCGGCAATGGCAAGTCGGGTCAGATCTCTTGAAAAACGCTCCGTCAATTTTGCCTCTCCTCCCTCCCGGCCGCGGGCCTTCGGCTCCTCCCGCCGGGCGCACGGCGGCTGCTCCGGCCCGGCGGGACCCATGGCGTTCGGCTGCCGCGCCGCGTCCTTTTCCGCCCGACGGCGGCCCCGCCGCCAGAAAAATCCCCTGCCGTCCATTCGTCTGTTCCTCCTGTCCGACGTGATAACAGTATAAACATGGCAGTTTTCCGCCGGATTTATACCCAGAGAAACCCAGAAAAATTACGGTTGCATTTTTGTCAGCTTATGTTAGAATGAAGGTTGGTTCGAGACATATTTTTATTTGGAGGTGTTACACAATGGCTTACGCGATCAACGATACCTGCATCAGCTGCGGCGCCTGCGAGGGTGCCTGCCCTGTGGGTGCGATCTCTATGGGTGATGATCACATGATGATCGACGCCGGTACCTGCATCGACTGCGGTTCCTGCGCCGGCACCTGCCCCATGGAGGCCATTGCCCCTGCCGAATAAGGCGGAAGGAAACGGAAAAAGG
>CAKUKL010000421.1 GCA_934662925.1 uncultured Oscillospiraceae bacterium
GAGCTACGGCCTGCCCCTGAACACACAGACCACCCTCTTCTTCGCCGGGTTCGGCACCCTGTTCTTCCACTTCTGCTCCAAGTTCAAGGTGCCCGCCTTCCTGGGCTCCTCCTTCGCCTTCCTCGGCGGCTACGCGGCCATCGCGCAGCTGAACAGCGGCATGTACGCCGGTATGACCATGGCGGAAAAGCTGCCTTACGCCTGCGGCGGCATGGTGGTGGCCGGCCTGCTGTACCTGATCCTGGCCCTCATCATGAAGGTCGTCGGTGTCAAGAAGGTCATGCGCTTCCTGCCCCCCGTGGTCACCGGCCCCATCATCATCCTCATCGGTATGTCCCTCGCCGGCTCCGCCGTCCAGAACTGCAGCAGCAACTGGTGGCTGGCCATTCTGGCCCTGGCCATCGTAGTCATCGCCAACATCTGGGGCAAGGGCATGATCAAGATCATCCCCATCCTGCTGGGCGTGGCCATCAGCTACGCCGTAGCCCTGATCCTCAACGCCTTCGGCGTCACCAATCCCGACGGCTCCGCGCTGGTGGACCTGTCCAACATTGCCGTCCACACCGTCACCGACGTGGTGAACATCCCCGACTTCTTTATTGCCAAGTTTGATGTCACCTCCATTCTGGTCATGGCCCCCATCGCCATCGCCGCCATGATGGAGCACATCGGCGACATGTCCGCCATCTCCGCCACCGTGGGCGAGGACTTCATCTCCGACCCCGGCCTGCACCGCACCCTCATCGGCGACGGCATCGCCACCTCCCTGTCCGCCATGTTCGGCGGCCCCGCCAACACCACCTACGGCGAGAACACCGGCGTTCTCGCTCTGTCCCGTGTGTATGACCCCCGCGTCGTCCGTCTGGCCGCCATCTTCGCCATCGTGATCTCCTTCTTCCCCGTGGTGTCCAATTTCATCGGCGCCATCCCCTCTGCCATCATCGGCGGCATCTCCTTCATCCTGTACGGCATGATCTCCGCAATCGGTATCCGCAATCTGGTCGAGAACAAGGTGGACTTCACCAACAGCCGCAACCTCATCATCGCCGCCGTCATCCTCGTCTGCGGTCTGGGCTTCTCCGGCGGCATCACCTTCACCGTCGGCTCCGCCCACATCACCCTGACCGCTCTGGCCATCGCCGCCATCGCCGGCATCATCCTGAACGCCATTCTCCCCGGCAAGGACTATGAATTCGGCATCAACGCCGAGGGCGACAAGAACCGCGGCATCGCCATCAACCCCGAGGATAAGTAAGGTCCAATATCCCGGACACGAAAGCAATCATAACTGACAGGCTCCCTCCGCGAGGGACAGCGGCCCACCCCCCTGTCTCTCCGGAGGGAGTTTTTCCGTTTTCTATCCGCAAAACGCAAACCATGACGACTCCACCACCCGCAGAAAAACGAAAAAAGCACCGTTTTCGATTCGAAAACGGTGCTTTTTTCTCACTTATGACCGGCGGCTTTCACAGCGCCAGCAGGTATTTTCCGTAATTGGTGGTGGCCATGGTCCGGCCCAGCTCGTGGACCTGCTCCGTGGTGATCCAGCCCTCGTCCCGGGCGATCTCCTCGATGCAGGCCACATAC
>CAKUKL010000422.1 GCA_934662925.1 uncultured Oscillospiraceae bacterium
ATCTGAAAGAGCATGATATCGTAGGCGTGGAGGGCGTGGATACCCGGGCGCTTACCCGTATCCTCCGCAATCAGGGGACCATGAATGGCATGATCACCTGTGCGGAGCATTTTAATGTCAACGACGTGATGGAGAAGCTCCACGCCTACCGCGTGGAGGGAACGGTGGAAAAGGTCTCCCGCCCGGTGAAGGAGGTCTTCGCCCCCGTGGACAGTGAGCAGCGCTTCCGCGTGGCCCTCATGGATTACGGTGTCAAGCAGAACATGATCGACTGCCTGCGCCGCCGTGGCTGCGAGGTGACGGTGTATCCCGCCCACACCGGCGCGGATGAGGTGCTCTCCGGCGGCTTTGACGGCGTCATGCTGTCCAACGGCCCCGGCGACCCCGCCGATAATACGGAGATCATCGCCGAGATCCGGAAGCTGTACGAGTCCGATCTGCCCATCTTCGCCGTCTGCCTTGGCCATCAGCTGCTGGCGCTGGCCACCGGTGCCACCACCCACAAGATGGTGTTCGGCCACCGGGGCGGCAACCACCCAGTGAAGGATCTGGAGGCCGGGCGCTGCTTCATCACCAGCCAGAACCACGGCTACGTGGTGGACGAGGGCTCCGTGGACCCGGCGGTGGCCGAGGTGTCCCATATCAACGTCAACGACGGCACGGTGGAGGGCCTGAAGTACAAGCGGCCCAACTGCTTCACCGTCCAGTTCCACCCCGAGGCCAGCCCCGGCCCCGAGGATACCGAGTATCTGTTCGACCGCTTTATTGCCAACATGGGAGGTGACCGGTAATGCCGAAGGATCCTGCGATCAAAAAAGTTCTGGTGCTGGGCTCCGGCCCCATCGTCATCGGTCAGGCCGCTGAGTTCGACTACGCCGGGACGCAGGCCTGCCGCGCCCTGAAGGAAGAGGGCGTGGAGGTCGTTCTGGTCAACTCCAACCCCGCCACCATCATGACCGACAAGGATATTGCCGATCATGTGTATATCGAGCCGCTGAATACCGCATCCGTCACTCAGGTCATCCAGATGGAGCGGCCCGACTCCATTCTGCCCACGCTGGGCGGCCAGACCGGCCTGAATCTGGCCATGGCCCTCCATGAGGACGGCACCCTTGCCAAGTACGGCGTCCGCCTGTTGGGCACCAGCCCTGAGTCCATCCGCAAGGCGGAGGACCGTCAGGGCTTCAAGGACTGCATGGAGTCCATCAACCAGCCCTGCGTCACCTCCGAGGTGGTGGAGAGCGTGGAGGATGCGGTGGCCTTTGCCGGAAGCATCGGCTATCCGGTCATCGTCCGCCCGGCGTACACGCTGGGCGGCACCGGCGGCGGCATCGCCTATGACGAGCCCGCCCTCCGGGAGATCGCCGACCGCGGCATCCACCTGTCCCGCGTGGGTCAGGTACTGATCGAGCGCTGCATTTCCGGCTGGAAGGAGATCGAGTTCGAGGTCATGCGGGACTCCGCCGGAAACGTCATCCAGATCTGCTCCATGGAGAATCTGGACCCCGTGGGCGTCCACACCGGCGACTCCATCGTGGTGGCCCCCACCCAGACGCTGGCCAACCGGGAGTACC
>CAKUKL010000423.1 GCA_934662925.1 uncultured Oscillospiraceae bacterium
GTCGTGGACGATCACCCTTCCGGCGCACAGCGCGCCCTTGCCCACGTACAGGCCGGGCTTCGCCATGGAAAAGGTCACCGTCACGTCCGCCCGCACCGCGTCACCCAGCACCCGGCCGGTGTCCGCCTCCACGCCGGAGGGGATGTCGGCGGCCACGACTTTGGCGGAAGCGCGGTTCATCAGCGCCACCGCCGACGCCCCCGGCTCCCGGAGGTCGGAATTCAGCCCCACGCCGAACACTGCGTCCACGATAACGGCGGCGGACAGGGCAAAGGCCGCCTGCTCTCCATTTGCGGGGGCGTAATCCTCCAGCGCACCGCCCAGCTCCGTGAGCCGCCGCTCCATCTCCCGGCAGTCGTCGGTCATTTTCTCCCGTTTGCCCACGAGGAAGCAGCGCACCGTCCATCCGGCCCGCCGGAGCAGCCCGGCCACCGCCACTCCGTCGCCGCCGTTGTTGCCCGGCCCGGCGAATACGGCGGCAATTTTCTCCTGTCCCGGAGCGTTCCACGCATAGGGGAACGTCCCGTCTTCCGTCAGCACCTCTCCCTGGGCCTCCGGCAGGTAAAATGCCTTTTCCCGCCCGGCGGGGCGCTCCTCCGCCAGCTCCCGCACGGCGTCAAAAATTCCCTGCGCCGCCCGCTCCATCAGCAGCGTGGACGGGATGCCCCGCTCGTGAATGGCCCGGCGGTCCGCCTCCTTCATCTGGGCGGCTGTAGCCAGATGCCGCATATCCATCACCCTTTCGGCGTCATATTCTGTGTACTATCAACCGCGGCGCGGTCTGTTCAGTGTTCTTTATTATAAGGATTTCCCCCTTGCATTTCAACCGGATTTATGATATAAATTCTTGTATTGAAATGCGTTGACCGGGAAAATAGCGGGACTGCCTCTGGCAGAGAGGGACGGCCATCGGCTGAAAGCCGTCCTCACAGGCCCCCGCTTGGTTCGCCCGTGAGCGGCCCGTGAGAGCGGGACGGACGCCCACCGTTACAGGGGTCTTGAGCGCGCGCCGCCTTGGCGCGAATGCGGGTGGTACCGCGGAAGGTGAGCCTTTCGTCCCCATATCTGGGACGAAGGGCTTTTTTGCTGCCATCCGCCCCGATCCGATCAACAACATCTGAAAGGAAGAAAGACAGATGAAAGAACAGTTAGCAAAGATCCGCGCTGAGGCGCTGGCCGCCTTTGAAGAGGCCCGCGACTCCGCCGCTCTGGACGAGCTGCGGGTCAAGTACCTTGGCAAGAAGGGCGAGCTGACCGCCGTCCTCAAGCAGATGGGCAAGCTGTCCGCCGAGGAGCGCCCCGCCATGGGCCAGCTGGCCAATGACGTCCGCTCCGCACTGGAGACCGCGCTGGACTCCGCCTCCAAAAAGCTGGAGGATGCCGCCATGGACCTGAAGCTCAAGGCGGAGACGGTGGACGTGACCATCCCCGGCAAGAGCGTGAAGCTGGGCTGCCGCCACCCCATGTACACCGCCCTTGACGAGATCAAGGAGATCTTCATCGGCATGGGCTTCACCGTGCTGGACGGCCCCGAGGTGGAGCTGGCCCAGCTGAACTTCGACCGGCTGAACGC
>CAKUKL010000424.1 GCA_934662925.1 uncultured Oscillospiraceae bacterium
GCGAAGCGCCGCCGCGGATGCGGCGTACAAGTGTTTTCACGTCAGTGAAAACCTTGCCGCAGGGCGAATTCACTTCGCCCGAGGATAATGATCATCAGGGGTCCCCGCGGGGCTGCGCCCCGTGGGGAGCGGCCCGACCATGATGGGCCCCATGATGTCGAAAATGTTCATAACAGAAGCAGATCCTTTGTGAAGAGATGCGCGGCGGGGCCGTCGTCCAGCGCGAAGCGCCGCCGCGGATGCGGCGTACAAGCGTTTTCACATTAGTGAAAACCTTGCCGCAGGGCGGATTCACTTCGCCCGAGGATAATGATCATCAGGGGTCCCCGCGGGGCGCTGCCCCGTGGGGGGCGGCCCGACCATGATGGGCCCCATGACGTCGAAAATGTTCATAACAGCAACGGTCCTTATCCTTATTTTACGGTCTGCACCTTAATGAGGTTGGTGGAGCCGCTCTTGCCGATGGGGACGCCGGCGGTGATGACCACCGTCTCCCCGGGCTGGACGAGTCCCTCCTTCTTTGCCAGATCCATGCACAGGGCGAACAGCCGGTCGGTGGAGTCTACCGAGCCGGTAAGGCAGGGCACCACGCCCCACGCGATGGCCAGCTGGCGGCGGACCCGCTCCTGAGTGGTCATGGCCACCACAAGACAGCCGGGGTGGAACCGGGAGATCATCCGGGCGGTGTAGCCCGCCTGCGTGGGGGTAAGGATGGCGGCGGCCTCCAGATCCATGGCGGTCAGGCAGCTGGTGTGGCTGATGGCATCGGTGATAGAGTGGGCCTGATCGAAGGCGTTGTTGCGGAACCGCTTCCAGTAGTCGATGGACTCCTCGGCGGCCACGGCGATGTCCGCCATGGTGCGCAGGGCCTCCACCGGGTACTTGCCGGAGGCGGTCTCGCCGGAGAGCATGATGCAGCTGGTGCCGTCAAAGACGGCGTTGGCCACGTCGGACACCTCGGCACGGGTGGGCCGGGGGTTGCGGATCATGGAGTCCAGCATCTGGGTGGCGGTGATGACATGCTTGCCCGCCCGGACGGCGGCCTTGATCATCCGCTTCTGGAGGATGGGCACCTCGTGGGCGGGGATCTCCACGCCCAGATCGCCGCGGGCCACCATGATGCCGTCGGATGCGGCGATGATGCCGTCCAGATTGTCCACGCCCTCCCGGTTCTCAATTTTGGAGATGATGCCGATGGCCTGTCCGCCGCACTCGTCGAGGAAAGCGCGGATCTCCGCCACATCGGAGGCCCGGCGGACGAAGGAGGCGGCGACGAAGTCAAAGTCGTTCTCTACGGCAAAGCGCAGGTCGTCCCGGTCCCGGTCGGTGAGGGCGGGCAGGGAGATGGACACGCCGGGGATGTTGATGCTCTTGTTGTCGGAGAGGGTTCCGCCGGTGATGACGGTACAATGGATGTCGTGTCCGTCCACCTCCGTCACCTTCAGTTCCACAAGGCCATCGTCGATGAGCACCCGGCAGCCCGGCTCCAGCTCGTTGTGGAGATTTGCGTGGGTGACGGAGACACGGGTCACGTCGCCGGGCACATCGTCGGTGGTGAGAGTGAAGGG
>CAKUKL010000425.1 GCA_934662925.1 uncultured Oscillospiraceae bacterium
CTGGATGTGCGGGGCCATCTCCGGCGGAACGGAGAACGCGCCGGGGTTTGTGTAGGTGGCAGAGTAGGGCCGCACGCCCGCCAGATGGTAGGAAAACGCCATCACCGGCTTTTTGATGACGCTGGGCACCAGCTGCAAAATGCGGTTGGTGGTGAAGTGAACGTTGCCGGTGAAAATGGCTTGCATCTCCTGCCGGGTGATGTGCAGGCGCATGTAGTGGTGGACCTGACTGACGATCTCCGCCAGCGTGTACGGGCCGAGAGTGGGATCAATGACCGGCCGGACGGTGAGGATGAAGTTGCGCAGGGTGTCTGACGGGAAGTAGGCCCGCAGATTGATTGGGACGGCCAGCGTCACTGGGCGCAGGTGGAGGGGACGGCGGGCCGCCTGATTTTCCATGATAGCCTCGATGAGGACGGCGGCCAGATATTCCGTGATGGACGCGCCGTATTCCTTCGCTTTGGCCTTGAGGGCGTCCACAGGGAGAAAGCCCATGGTCACGTTCAGGGTGTAGAAGGGCTCCGGCTCGCTGATGTTGGGATAGGCGGTCTTTTCAAGGCCAAGCCGCAGCACCTTTTTTCCGGCGTAGCGGGCGTAAGCGTCCTCCAATTCGCCGGGGCTGGGCGGCTGAGTGATGTCCAGCACGCCTTTCCCGTTGGGGATGTCGTGACCCATCTGGCGCAGGTAGACCGCCAGCACCGTCCGGAAAAAGACCAGCGCCCCCGCGCCGTCGGACACGGCGTGGAACACTTCCAGTGAAATGCGCTTCTCGTAGTAGAAAAAGCGGATGAGCCAGCCGTTGTCCTCCTGAAAGCGGACAGGCTGGCAGGGGTTGGCCATATCCGGCCGGACGAAGGGGCCGGGCAGGTCGTTTGGCTCGAAATAGTGCCAGAACACGCCGCGGCTGAGCTTCACCCGGAAGCCGGGGAACCGGGGCATGGCCTCATCCACCGCCCGCTGAAGGGCCTCCGGGTCCACCGGCTCCGTCATGACGGCGGAAAAGCGGTATACGGGGGAGTATTTTTCCCGCTGAAGGGAGGAGTACAGCACCGCGGCGTTGTCCAGACGGTACCAGTTCGATTTTTTACGGGACTTCGCCACGGCGGTCATCCTCCTTTCCTGATATACAACATTATATTATAGCATGGTAGACCGGCGAGAACAAGTGAAAGCGGAAACCACGGCTTCACACATCGTGAAAAGTGTGATATACTGCAAAAAAAGACCGGAGACAGCTCCGGACAGGAGGAACACCCATGGACGGGAAACAGTGTAAGATCAGACTGACTGCCCATCGCGGGGACTTGGAGCATCCCCGGCTGGCGCCCATGATGCGGGCGCTGAAGGCCATCCACTCGGCCACCTCGCCGGAGTCTATGAAGCCGGAGGATCTGGAGCGCCAGCGGGCGGGGCAGGAGGTGCTGGGACGGCTCATCACCCCCATGATCGGCATGAAGTGGGAGCCCTTCAAGCTGGGCGGCATGAACGCCGCGTGGGTGCGGCCCGACCGGCCTCACGACCAGCACCGGGTCATACTCTACTGCCACGGCGGCGGCTACACC
>CAKUKL010000426.1 GCA_934662925.1 uncultured Oscillospiraceae bacterium
CACTCAAGCACCTGCGGGATCTGGGCAACACGGTCATCGTGGTGGAGCACGACGAAGACACCATGCGGGCCGCCGACTACATCGTGGACATCGGCCCCGGCGCGGGCGTCCACGGCGGAAACGTGGTGGCCTGCGGCACGGCGGAGGACATCATGAACACCCCCGGCTCCATCACCGGCGACTACCTCTCCGGCCGGAAAAAGGTTCCCGTGCCCGAGACCCGCCGGGCGGGCAACGGCCACCAGCTCATCGTCCGGGGCGCGTCGGAGAATAACCTCCGGCACATCGACGTGGCCTTCCCGCTGGGGACGTTCATCGCCGTCACCGGCGTGTCCGGCTCGGGCAAGTCGTCGCTGGTCAACGAGATCCTCTACAAGCGGCTGGGCATGGAACTCAACCGCACCAAGGCCCGGCCCGGCAGACATGACGGCATGGAGGGCATCGAGTTCCTCGACAAGGTCATCGCTATCGACCAGTCCCCCATCGGCCGGACGCCCCGCTCCAACCCCGCCACCTACACCGGGCTGTTCAATGACATCCGGGAGCTGTTCGCCTCCACCCAGGACGCCAAGAGCCGGGGCTACGGCCCGGGCCGGTTCTCCTTCAACGTCCGAGGCGGACGGTGCGAAGCCTGCTCCGGCGACGGCCTTCTGAAAATTGAGATGCACTTCCTGCCCGACATCTACGTCCCCTGCGAGGTGTGCAAGGGCAAGCGCTACAACCGGGAGACCCTTGAGGTGCGCTACAAGGGCAAGAACATCCACGAGGTGCTGGAGATGACGGTGGAGGAGGCCCTGCCCTTCTTCGAAAATCTGCCCAAGCTCCGCAACAAGCTCCAGACCCTCATGGACGTGGGTCTGAGCTACGTCAAGCTGGGCCAGCCCTCCACCACCCTGTCCGGCGGCGAAGCCCAGCGGGTGAAGCTGGCCACCGAGCTTTCCAAGCAGTCCACCGGCTCCACCATCTATATTCTGGACGAGCCCACCACCGGCCTGCACACCGCCGACGTCCACCAGCTGGTGGACGTGCTCCAGCGTCTGGTGGACAAAGGCAACACCGTGGTGGTCATCGAGCACAATCTGGACGTCATCAAGACCGCCGACTACCTCATCGATCTCGGCCCCGAGGGCGGCTCCGGCGGCGGCACCGTGGTGTGCACAGGCACACCTGAGGAAGTGGCGCAGTGCGAAGCCAGTTACACCGGCAAGTATCTGAAAAAGATGCTGGCGTGACGGCCTGTCCCGCTGAAAATATAAGGAAATTTTAAAACATTCATGATAGCGCCGGTCCCGCCGCCTGCGGTATAATGGCGGCAAAGACCGGCGCAGCGGCCCGGAAGCGGTATTCCGGGCACGAAAACGACGACGCCGGCCGGGAGGAACGTACAATGGATCTCATGCAATGGCTGACCGAAACGGCCGGCGGTGAATTTCTCTGGACCATGCTGGTGTCCATGGTTCCGGTGGTGGAGCTTCGGGGCGGCATCCCCTTCGGCGTGGCGGCGGGGCTGCCGGTGTGGTCGGCCTATCTGGCCGCCGTCATCGGCAATATGC
>CAKUKL010000427.1 GCA_934662925.1 uncultured Oscillospiraceae bacterium
TGCGGGAGCAGCTCAACTCCGGCCGGGCGGACGTGATCATCACCAAGGAATTCGACACCAGTGGCATCCTGCAGGAGACCCACGTACCTCTGTTCCAGAGCGAGCCTGTGGTGGCGGTTGGAGAGCAGCACCCGCTGGCCGGGCGGGAGAGCCTGTCCATCGCGGAGTTGAGCGACAGCTCCTTTATCACTATCTCTCCGGCGGAGTCGCTGGGGGCGTACAACCGGCTGTACAGCTGCTGCCACGTGGCCAGCTTCCCGCCCAACATCACCCGGTATGTGGACCGGTATAACGAGCTGTTTTTCTACCTGCGGCTGGAGCCCTGCGTGGCCATCGTGGACCGCTGCGACGTGTCGGCGGCAGGCGGCGGCGTGACGGCCATCCCGCTGGAGGGCTTTTCATCGCTGGCCACGGTAGCGGCGTGGCGGCGGGACCGGGACAACCCCTGCATGGCGTATTTCCGCCGTGCGCTGGAGGACGTCTGTCAGGAAAATGCGGCTGAAAACTGAATCGACGAGCCAAAGGCCCGCGCCGAATCCGGCGCGGGCCTTTCTTATGCCCTCTGTCACACACGGCCGCCGGGGGAATACACTGGCATGAGGACGGTGATCCTGCGGCGCGGTGCGCCGGAATATGGGAGGTCATGGGATGGTGCATGGAAAAAACATCTGGGTCGTGGGCGGTGACCGGCGGCAGGCGGCGCTGGCCGGGCTGCTGCGGGACGACGGGAACACGGTACATACCTTCGCGCTGGAGCGGGCGGAGGGGATGGACTGCGAGCGGGACACGGAGGGGATCGGGCTGGCGGACTGCGTGATCCTGCCCCTGCCCGCCGCCGGGGCGGGCGGGACGCTGAACGCGCTGCTGTCCGGCGGGGAACACGTTCTCTCCGACCTTCTGGACGACATGGAGCCGGGGCAGCTCCTGTGCGCCGGCATGGTCGGGGAAGCCCTCCGGGCCATGGCGGAGGAGCGGGGGCTGGTCCTGCAAGACTACTTCGCCCGGGAGGAGATGGCGGTGTGGAACGCCGTCCCCACGGCGGAGGGGGCCATTCAGATCGCCATGGAGGAACTGCCCATCACCATCCACGGCACCCGGGTTCTGGTGACGGGTTTCGGGCGCATTGGCCAGGCGCTGGCCCTCCGGCTCCGGGGGCTGGGGGCCCACGTGACGGCGGCGGCCCGGCGGCCGGAAGTCCGGGCGCTGGCCCGGAGCATGGGAATCCGCGCGGAGGGGCTGGACGGCCTTTCCGAGTGGCTGTGCGGCTATGATCTGGTCATCAACACGGTCCCCGCCCCGGTGCTGGGGGTGGAGGAGTTGTCCGCCCTGAAAAAGGGGGCGCTGGTCGTCGATGTCGCCTCCGACCCCGGCGGGGTGGATTTTGAGAGCGCCGGGGCGCTGGGGGTGCAGTGGGTCTGGGCCCGGGGTCTGCCGGGAAAGACGTCCCCGGTCAGCGCGGGGCGGTACATCGCGGACGCCGTCTATCATATCATGGAAGAGTTAGGAGTGTGACTATGGAGCAACTGCGTGTGGGCTTTGCGTTC
>CAKUKL010000428.1 GCA_934662925.1 uncultured Oscillospiraceae bacterium
GAGTGCGTGATCGGCATCGGCTTCCTGCATGATGGCATCACCCAGATCGTGGACAACGGCTACACCAACGTGGAGCTGATCATCCCCTCCAGCGGCACCTCCTTCGAGATCGGCGCTACCGCCATCTTCAAGGGCGCCAAGCACCCCAACGCCGCCAAGCTGTGGATCGAGTACGCTCTGTCCCCCGAGTGCGTGAACCTGGCTCAGGAGAACGGCTCCTACCAGTTCCTGGTGCTGGACAACGCCAAGCAGCCCGAGGCTGCCGCCCAGTTCGGTCTGGACCCCGAGAACGTTATGGACTATGACTTCGAGGACGCCACCGCCAACATCAAGACCTATGTTGAGGAAGTCATGACCGCGCTGAGCAACTCCGGCGCTGACACCGGCTCCGACCGTTTCAAGACCGAGTAATTTTCAGAAAGCACAACTTCTCTTGCACGTAAGGCGGGGCGGCGGCTAAGTCCGCCGCCCCGCTTCTTTTCTGATTTTCTATTTCCGATTTCTGATTTACAGTTTCTGATTTTGCAGACCATTCCTTTCCCAAACGGGGATGAGAGAAAGGGGTTTCCCTATGGCAAGAACACAGGGCGCGGCGCTGGACCGGAAAAAACTGATGGCTGACCCCATCATGGTGACCACCATCGTCGTTCTGATCGCATTTCTGACTTTGTTTATTCTCTACCCGCTGGCCATCCTGCTGGTGGATAGTTTTGTGGGGGACGGGGGCTTCGGCCTTTCCGTGTTCAAGCGGATCTTCGCCATCCCGACCTTTACCCACGCCATCACCAACACGCTGAAGGTGGGCTTCCTTGTGGGCATCCTGTCCACGCTGGTGGGCCTGCTGTTCGCCTACGTGGAGGTGTATGTCCGTATGGGACGGTTCGTGGGCGGCCTATTCAAGGTGGTGTCCATGCTGCCTGTGGTGTCGCCCCCCTTTGTGCTGAGTTTGTCCATGATCATGCTGTTCGGCAAGGCGGGCATCATCACCCGCTTCCTGCTGGGGATTTATGACAACAGTGTGTACGGCTTCTGGGGCATCGTCATCGTGCAGACGCTGACCTTCTTCCCGGTGTGCTACATGATGCTCAAGGGCCTTTTGAAAAACATCGACCCATCGCTGGAGGAGGCCGCCCGGGACATGGGCGCCAGCCGCTGGAAGGTGTTCTTCAGCGTGACGCTGCCGCTGGTGCTGCCCGGTCTGGGCAACGCCTTTCTGGTGACCTTCATCGAGTCCATTGCCGACTTCGCAAACCCCATGATCATCGGCGGCTCCTACGATACGCTGGCCACCACCATTTACCTCCAGATCACCGGCTCCTACGACAAGCCCGGCGCGGCGGCCATGGCCGTGGTGCTGCTGTGCATCACGCTGGCCATGTTCATCGTGCAGAAGTACTATCTGGAGCGCAAGACCGCCGCCACCCTGACCGGCAAGGCCTCCCGCGCCCGGATGCTGATCGAGGACAAGAGCGTCAAGATCCCGCTGACCGTTCTGTGCGCGCTGGCCGCCAGCTTCGTCATCATCATGTATCTGTG
>CAKUKL010000429.1 GCA_934662925.1 uncultured Oscillospiraceae bacterium
GGCGGTAAGCTCGATCCCAACGGCAACGCCTCCCGTGCGGAAGCCGCTGTGATGCTCTACCGGTTCCTGAAGCTGTCCCCGAACGGCGAGAAGCAGTAAATTCTACCGCTCCGGTAGTTGACAGACAAAAAGCCCCGGCGTTCCGTAACGGAACGCCGGGGCTTCTGTCGTTCTGGTTGATTTTTCGCGTATTTTCTTGCATCCGGTCAACGGCTGCGATATACTGAAAGCAGAAAAGGGGGCGCTGCCCATGAATACACTCAATGAAAACATCGTCCGGCTGCGGAAGCAGGCCGGTATGACTCAGGAGGAGCTTGGCCGCAGGGTCATGGTGTCCACGCAGGCGGTCTCCCGCTGGGAGCGGGGCGGCTCGCCGGATATCGCGCTGCTCCCCGTCATCGCGCAGGTGTTCGGCGTCACGCTGGACGAGCTGTTCGGCCGGGAGTCGGAAAAGACCGTCCCGGTGGAGGAGATGCTGACCCGGGACATCTACTCCGCCCCGGAGAAGGAGCGCTTTGAGCGGGCGTGGCGGCTGTGCTGGCATATCATGAAGGCAGTGGCTGCCGCTGACAACGGCCCCAGCGGAGACGCCTACTTCCGGTTCATGAGCGGCAGCGAGGACGTGGAGCGGAAAAACGTCCCTGACCCGGAATTTGTCCCTTCCGTCACCTATTTTACCCACGATACCGGTATTATGTCCGCTTCGGTGGCCCGGGATTTTCACTACCTCCTGCTCATGCCGGAGCCGGAGGACGGCTTTTCCTCCGTGATGAAGTGCCCGGAGGCTTACCGGGAGTTTTTCGCGTTCCTGTCCCGGCCCCACTACGTGGAGATGCTGGCCCTGCTGTACGCGCAGGAGCCGGAGCGCTATTTCACCGTCTCACTGGCCGCCCAGCAGCTGGGCATCAACCAGCAGGAGGCGGAGGACATTCTGTCGGAGTTCTACATCCGGCGGCTGGTACAGGACACCCCAGCCAAGTCGCCGGAGGGCACCGTCCACATCTACCGCAAGCTGGACGACATCTCCGCCATCCCGTTCCTGTACTTCGGCGCGGAGCTGATGCGGGCCCAGAGTATGTTCTGCACCATCCTGATGCGGCAGGAGCCATTCTTTGCCAAGCCCATCGGCACGGACAGCCTTTCGCCCAACTGGGTCTCCCGGGACGAGATGGACGAGCGGCTGAACCTCAGCCATCCCGGCGGCTGCGACAGAGTAGAATAAAAAGTGCCCGGTTTCCTCGGAAACCGGGCATTCAGCCCGTCGAAAAAGGCGAAGCCTTTTCCGACGAAAGAGCTGCATCCCGCCGCGTCGTCGCAGTCCCTGACACTATGTTCCGTTTCCCGCAAGCGGAAAACTTCACGGATGTCAGGACTGCTCCTCTCCCCACAAGGTTGTCACCTTGTGGGGATCCCTTTTATGCACGTTTGCGGGGCGAGAAGTGTTTTCTGCCACGCGCATGTCGCGGCAGAAAACAGATCATATTTCTTTCGCCGCTGCGGCGGCGAAACTCTACGAGGTTTTT
>CAKUKL010000430.1 GCA_934662925.1 uncultured Oscillospiraceae bacterium
CTATTACCCTCCGTGACCGTGACACTGCCGGTCACATTGTCCAGCAGCTTGACGGTGCCGCTGGTGGCCTTGGCCGCGTCGATGGCCGCGCTCAGGGAGCGGTAATTCTGCTCTCCCACGCTGGCGGCGTACTTCGTTTCGGAGACCGTGAACGTCACCGAGCCGGAGACCGCGCCGTCCACCGCCGACAAGAGGTTCAGGGTATAGGTCCCCAGCGGTGTGCTCTCAGCAGTCTGGACGGTGACCTTCCACGTGCCGTCTGCCGCGTTCTCGGCCACATTCACGGTAATGCCGTTCGCGTCCCCGTTTCCGACCGTGGCCTGCAAATCGCCCAGACCCTTCACGGAGCCGCTCACAACGCCCTCGGCGGTGAACTGCGCGGTATACTCCTGCGCTTCGCCCGCCATGACGCTCAGAGTGTCGCCGGGCGTTACCGCGACGACGGCCTTGGGGCCGCTGACCAGCTTTTTGGCGGTCACGCCGTTTACCGTGTAGGTTTTCTGATCTGCGTCATAAACGGCCACAGTGTCCGGGCTGCCGTTTTCCTCCGCGGAGCCGTAAAAGCGGCCGCCGGAGGACAGATATGCCTCCGAGTCCAGCTCCACCGCCTTCTCCGAGCCGGAAATGACGACCGCGTTCGCGGCGCTGCTTTCGACGCGGAGTGTGCCTTTTACGCCGATCTTCGCGCCGCTGACGTTGGCTGTGCCGACTTGGCCGGAGATGTTGATGATTTTCAGGGGTCCGCTGACGGCGGCTTCCGCATCCTCGGGCGCAGTCATTATAAGGCTGCCGCCGGATCTGATGTCAGCGCCCGAGGTGCCGTTGACGGTGCCGCCGGTCAGCGTCAGAGTGTCATACAGGAAATACACGCTGCTAAGGGAGTTTCCGCCCATGTCAACGATTACGGGATACGTGGGATCGTCACGGCTCTCGGTAGAGTTATACTGGGGATAGCTCAGCTTGACCCCGTCTTGCAGCAGCGTAATGGTGGGAGGAGTACCGTCGCTTCCGGCCTTCTCACCGGCCGCCATGATGGCTTCTCTCAGCGTATCATAGTAGGATGTTTTGCCGTCAATGACCACGCTGGCGACAGAGCTTTCCGTCTTTTCCGCAGAAGCGGCCTGCACGGCAATGCCGTCTCCGCCGCTCTGCACGGAAACGCCGTCCTCGCCGTTCTGAGCGGCAATGCCATTTTCCGCCGCCTGTTCCAATATGGCGGGCGATTCCGCAGCCGGAGCTTTCTCCTGCTGCTCCTCCTGCACGATGGTGCCGCCCTCCGGCGCGTCCGCTTCCTCCGCCCACGCGGGCGCGGGCAGGAGCGTCAGGCACAGGGCCAGCGCCATGAATGCACTTAATAGTCGTTTTTTCATATCTTTCCTCCTTGAAAAATCGTCTTGCCTTTATTTATATGGAAATCCGACATCTGCCGGATGTTGTTTTTACAGGTCGTCCTTTTTGCTCCATGCGGAAAAGTCCTTGCCGCCGTTCATGATGCTGGGCAGCGCGCTTGTGACGGAGA
>CAKUKL010000431.1 GCA_934662925.1 uncultured Oscillospiraceae bacterium
CCTGTGCGTGCTTTTGGTGACTTTTCGCACGAACGAAAAGTCACCCCAGCGGAGCGTCCGCAGGACGCACCACTCCGTTTTGCCGGAGTAACGGCGAATTCTATCCCAAGAATGGGGTCGAGAAAAACACTCGCCGGTTTTCCGGTGATGCTTCCGCTGCCGCTGGTCTGGCGCTGACTTGCGGGATTTGGCGCTCAATAGCGCTGCCGCGCCAATGGCACACCACCAGCGCAGGCGCTTACCGATGGCCCGGAAAACTTTAACAACCACCATTGGAGCGGCAGCGATAATCAGCGGCTTCGCGTATCCTGTTACCCCGCGCCGGTCGATAGAACGCCGCACCCGTTCCTTGCGCTCCCGTAAAAACAGGGGTCTTGGGGAGAAAACGCTATGAGCGAGAATGCGCCCTTCGCATTCGAAGTCGAATCCGCGTTTTCTCCCTAAGTGATTCTTTGCCTACTTTCTGTTCATACAGAAAGTAGGTCGCCCTAGGGGCGAAACCCCCAACTCTTTCCTTCTTTCTCGAAAGAAAAGAAGTGACAGGGCTTCGCCCTACACTCTTCTTTCCACATACATTGCCGTAATCTTCTCGTGTTCTTTTAATCCCATCACAAAGTACCGAATCTCATCCATGGCGTGGTCGTGCTCTTTCCGCACCCGGTCGCGGCTCCCGCCGTCCTCCCAGCGGTACAGCCCGAACTCCCGGGCCGCCGCACGGCACTGGCGGCATACCACGATCTTCCCGTCTTTGAGGGCCTGCGCCGTGGCCCCGATGCCCTCCAGCACCCGGTTGTCCGCCTTCCGGACGGGCCAGCCCCGCCGCCGCAGCGCCTCGATGAAGCTGGCCGCCGACGGGTCCACCAGCACCGTCTCGATCTCCCGCCTCCCGGCAAGGCGCTCCAGCTGCCGGACATACTCCCCGTCCGTCATCTGCCGCCCCTCCGCCCGGGCGTCGTAGTAATACTCGTCCACCCGGTACCACACCCCGTCCTTCTCGCCCCACAGCCCAAAGGACGACGGGTTTCGGATGCCGTAGTCGCAGGAAATGCGCCACCGCCCGAAGGGCCCATCCGGCCGGTCGGGCAGCCGGGCCGGGTCGATAAAGCCGTACACCAGCCCCTCCGCCGCCACCCATTCACCCAGCACATACCGCCGGTAAAATGTCCCCTGAAACATCTTCCGGTAGCGCCGCCGGACCTTTCCGCTCAGCGCCGGGTTGTCCTCCATGGTGAAGTGGAGGTACAGCGCGCCCTTTTCCTCCGCCCGGAGGATCCACTCCTGATAAAACCAGTGCTCCGGCCCCTCCGGGTTGCAGGAGAACCACAGCCGCGCCCCCTCGGCGGAGCACCGGGCGCAGGCCTGCTCCACAAAGGACCGTGGCATCAGCGCCGTCTCATCCAGCAGCACCCCCGTCAGCGTAATGCCCTGAATGAGGGCCGCGCTGGCCTCGTTGCGCCCGCCGTAGATGTAGAACACGTTTTCCCGGCCCCGGTACCGCAC